>DASXWZ010000089.1:0-13770 GCA_036503375.1 Rhodanobacteraceae bacterium
AGCGATGAGCCGGTCAGCGGCCGGGTGAATTCCCATGCCGCGCCGGCGATGCGTTCGTGCACATGTCCGGAAGCATCGCGCAACCGGCGCATGATGTGCTCCAGCATCACGATCACGTCGTCGATGATCAGGCCGACCGCCGCGGCCATGCCGCCGAGCGTCATCATGTTGAAGCTCATGTGCAGCACCGACAACAGCAGGATGGTGATCGCGAGCGTGGCCGGCACCACCAGCATTGCGACGAAGATCACCCGCGTGTTGCGCAGGAACACGAAAAGCACCAGGCCGGCCAGAACGATGCCGATCAGGATCGCATCGCGCACGCTGGCCGCCGCGCCGCGCACGAGCTGCGTCTGGTCATACCAGGTGGAAAGTTCCACGCCTTTCTGAATCCGGTAGGAATTCAGCCGCGCCTTGACGTCGGCCGCCATCTGCACGCTGTTGGCCGCGGGCTGCTGGTAGACCTGCATCAGGACCGCGGGCCGGCCGGCCGCGTTCACGCGCACCCATTGCGGCTGCGTGCCCGCTTTCACCTGCGCGACATCGCCGACCTTCACCACGCCATGCGCGTCGGCGCGCAGCACGATGTCATTCAGCGCATCGAGACTGCTCGGCTGGTTGTCGGCCAGCATGAGGAACAGCTTGTAGTGATCGGCGACCCGGCCAAGTGCGGAGATGTCGGCCGCGCGGCCGACGGCGCGCACCACCTCGTCCATCGTCAAGTCTTGCGCGCGCAATTTGTTCGCGTTCACGTCCACCTGGTATTCGCCGATCGCGCCGCCCTGAACGTTGACGCGCGCCACGCCGCTCACGCCGCTGATCAGCGGTCGCAACTGGTACTGCGCGAGGTCGTACAACTGCGTGGGCGACAGCGTCTTGGAGCGCAGGCTGTAGGCGAGGATCGGGAAGACGGTAGGATCGAGGCGTTCGGTTGAAACGCGCGTGCCGCCGGGCAGGTCCGGCAGCACCTCGCCGGCCGCGGCGTTGACGTCGAGGAAGGCGCGGCTCATGTCCTCGCCCCAGTCGAAACTCACGTTGATTTCGGCGCTGCCGCGACTGGTGGCCGAGCGTACGTCGCGCACGCCCCGCACGCGGCGTATCGCCTCCTCGACCGGCGTGGTCACTGCCACCACCATCTGGTCGGCAGGGCGGTCGCCGGCATCCAGTGTTATGCGGACGCGTGGAAACGAGACGTCGGGAAACAACGAGACGGGCAGCTGCAGGGCGGCGATCGCGCCGCCGAGCGCCAGTACCAGGCACAGGAACAACAGCGAGCGCCGGTGCGCGTGCATCCAGAACGTGGCGGTCATGCGTGCGTTCATTGCACGCTTTTCACGGCATCGCCATCCGACAACTCATACGCGCCGAGCGTGATCACCGGCGCGCGGGCATCGAGCCCGCCGTCCACGCCCACGGGATCGCCGTCCGGCGAAACCACGCGCACGTCCACGCGGTGCGCTTTGCCTTGTTCGAGCTGGAAGATGTAATCCCCTTTCTCATCGTTCAGCAGGGCCCCGCGCGGCACTGCCCAGGCCCGCAAACCGGCGACGGTGATTTTTCCGGACAGCGCGCTGTCCGCGGCCAATCCAGCCGGATCATCGACGCTCGCCAGCACCTGGACCAGGTGCGATTGCGGATCGACGGCGTCGGCCACGCTCACCACGGTGCCGTGCAATACGGAACTGCCGTACACCGCATCGAGCAGTACCGGCATGTCCGCGCGAACCCGGGACGCCTGTTCCGGCTGCACGCCGAGCAGTGCCGCGAGCGCCGATTGCGGCGTGAACTCCACGAGTTTCGCACCGGCGGCGAAACGCTCACCGAGTTGCACGTCGATCGCCGTCACGACGCCGTCGGCGGGAGCATCGAGCGTGGTGATCGTATGCGCGCCGCCGAGTCCGGCTTGCGCCTGCAATGCGGCCTGTGCATCGGCAAGCGCCTTGCGCGCGGCGTCCAGTTGCGAGTTGGTGGCGAGCTTTTCGTCGTGCAGACGCTGCGTGCGGATCAATTCGGCGCGTGCCTGATTCACCGTATTCACCGCCTGCCGGTACGCGCTGACGGCATTCGGATCGGTGGCGATGCGCAGCAGCGGCTGGCCCTTGCGCACGCGACGGCCCGGCGTGACTTCGGCTTCGATCACCTGGCCGGCTTGCGGCAGCGTCAGCATCTGCGCGCGGCGGGTGTCGCCGGTGAGCGTGCCATACGCCTCGACGTAGCCGTGAAAAGCTTGTCGCGTCGGCATCGCGGTGTTCACCGCGACCGCGGCTTGCGTTTCCGAATCGGCGGATACGCCGCCGGAGCACGCGGCCAGAGCCAGCAGCAGACATGCGGCACATGCGCGAAGCAGGGTGTTCACGGCGAATTCCCGTCTTGGGTTTGCGGTCCGTCCGGCCATGCGCCGA
Organism: Rhodanobacteraceae bacterium; assembly: GCA_036503375.1. GTDB lineage: Bacteria > Pseudomonadota > Gammaproteobacteria > Xanthomonadales > Rhodanobacteraceae > 66-474. Next base: position 2,403 of record DASXWZ010000089.1, read on the forward strand.
CCAGCGTGTCCAGCGCTATCGACTGCTCGTCGAAATCCTGCTGCAAAGTGAGCAGATCGATGTCGGCACCGAGCGAGCTTGCACGGATCGCGAGATAGGTCGGCCACTCGAGCGTTCCATTCGCGAACGCGCGCTGCGCGGAGTCGCGCGCCTGCGCCAGTTGCTCGGCGTGCGCGGCCAGCGCCGGACGTTGCGCCGCGAATGCGTCGACCTGCTTCAGCAACAGCTCGACGTCATTGCGATCGGCCTGCAGGCGAGCTTCGTATTCATCATGCAGTTTCTGCCGAGTGGCGCGTTCGATGGCTATCTGTCCGCGGTTGCCGTCGAACAGCGGCAACGACAGGCCCACCGAAAACCCTGAAGTGTGGATGTCGCTGGTGTCGCGCGCGCGGGTCAGGCCGACCGTGATCGCGGGAAATTGCGCCAGGACCGCTTCCCGCAATTTTTGCTGTTGCGATTCGTAGCCTGCTTGCAACGCCAACAGGTCGGGACGGCGCCCGGGCATCTCCTTCACCGCTTGGGCAGCCTGCGCCGCGGTGGGCCGAACCGTGTACGGCGCGCCGGCCAGGTGCAGCGGAATCGAAGCATCCAGCCCGAGCAGCGCGTGCATGTCGTGCTCGGCCTGCTCGAGCTGGCGCTGCGCGTCGGCCAATTTGCCGTCCACGTCGGTCGCGGCGTTCAACCCCGCGCTGGCGCTGTCATAGGTCAGATCACCGGCCTCGAGGGCGTGCTGGACGTACTGGCGGATCGGCGTCAACGCATCGTGTTCGGCTTGCAGGCGCGCGACGAGGGCGCGCGACGAATACACTTTGTCGAACAGTGTTCGCGCTTTCGCGATCGTCTGCCATTCGTTCCAGAGCAGGTTCAGGTGTACTTCGCGCGTGTTCGCTTTCGCGGAAGCCACGCGCGCCGAGCGCGTCAGCAGGTCGCCCAGATTCCAGGTCAACCCCAGATTGAATGCCGGGGTGTTTTCGGTCTGATGGGGATCGGGCTTGTCGTGTTCGTAACTCACTTGGGGGTCGGGCAGCAGACCGGCGGCGAACGCCTGCGCGTGCGCAATGCGCTCGTCATCGCGCAGTGAACGCAGGTCGGGATTGCTGGCCACCGCCAGCATCGCGACTTCCGTGACGTCCAGACCGTCGGAAGGATCGAAGCGGTGTGCGCGCAATTGCGAAACCGGCATCGAGGCCGACGAAACAGTGATGTCGGCGAGCTTGCGCTGCGGGAGACGGTCGTCCAGCGGCAGCGGGCGATACGTCGCGCAGCCGGACACGGCCGCGCAAACGGCCACAGCAATCACCCCGCCCCTTCGGTAACCGATGGCACGCATGGTTCGGCAGTGTGCCGGGAAATGCTTAAAGATTACTTTGAGCCGACCTGGGATCAAGGGCGGGTCTTTGCATCGGCTGACACGTTGTCCGCCACAGGGCGCACCGGATGCCAAAAGCGACCGAATCCGCACCGACGCCCGCTTCGGCGCGGCCTGCCACATCGATTTCCCTTTTGCACCTGATGGGATCTGCCGGCCGGAGCGGACCTGCAGAATCGGGCCGAAGACCGGACGATCTGGTACGCGGCCCTTCTGCGGAACTTGAATCCGCCGGCGATACGCTGGCAGAGGTTGGAGGTGCAGCCAGTCCCATGCAAACTTCTCTCTGCTCTCTCTCCCTGCCTTCAGGGAAATCATCAGGGAAAGGCAGCTTCGACGCGTTCACAATGAGGTGGGGAAGACCGGAACTGCTCACCACGCTTGGTCAACATGAGCATCTTCCCTGTACGAGTAACAGGGAAGCCGCCGCAGGGATTTAGGACTGCCAAGACAATCCCTCATCCTTTGCGTCGAACTGGCCTACATTTTTTCGCCAAAACTCCGGCCGTGGCTATGTCGCACAGCCCTGTAACGAGCCGCATTATCCAAAGCTGGCCAGAGCGAGTTTGCAAGCCCGCAACCGGCCCTGGCGTCCACGTCAGCGATCCGTAGCAAGATTTTCTCGCGATGGCTCGATCGGCGCGGTTGCGGAGAAGCACATGGGTTATCTCGCTCGCTAGCTCGGCATGGATGGGCCTGCAATCTTAGACCAAGCTTCGAAGCCAACACCATTCGGCGTTGGCGCTCTGCAAACCCGCTCGGACCCGACTCCGCCCCCACGAATCGCTCGAGCGCAAAGTAACATCGCACCCTTGGGTACCCTGTGGCTTCTGCTTTGCCGATACCGACGCTACGACGAAATGCCCTTGGCCGGTGCGAGTTCGATGGCCGTGAGCAGGAGGCGTTTCAACTCCTCCCGGCATTCCTGATCAACTCGGCTTCCGCTGGCTCAAACTTCGCGATGAACGCGGCGAGACCTGCTTCTGTTTTAGCGGCAGCTGTGTCACCTGGTTTAGCGATTGAAGGGTTCGGTTGGGCATTTTGAGCAGCCGGCGAGCATGACAAAGGTAGCCAACAAGAGATTTCTGATCATTCCGCGCCCCTAGAGCCGGGTTGATCCAGGCAGACGGCAGAACCGCTCTTGGCACAGCGATGCGGGTTCATCGTCGTACCACCACCAACAAACCGGAACACTGCTCCCGCGCTTGTGGAAGATTACGATCGTGGACAGGTATTCGTCACTGTATTCGACCCGATCAAGTACATACATTTGCCCAGTCTCGAAGCTTGAGTCGAGGCACCCGTCGAACGACTGGATCGCCATGTAATGCCCAGACAACTCGAAGGGATATTGCCTCCAAGTCTCCATTGATGAGGTGGACTGAATCCGGGCTGCAGAGATCATAGACTTCCCCTTGAGTTCGCCATTTCCACTGCACGGCACGTGCCCAGCTGTCGCTCCAGCTATATGGATTTGGCGAAGCAGGTCTCAATTTCCCGATTGCGCGGTGCAGCGCCTTTGTTTTTATTCACTCTACATAGACAAAGGGCGGCCAACTCTTCTCACGAACGGTTTGGTCGGGGAAACGCCATGGGCGAGACACGTACTGAGACTACTATCACGCCTTACGAGTGTCCGGTTGCAGGTCGCACGGTGAATATCGTCCGTACTTGGAAGGTAACTTCCGACGAACATGGCTCAGAGCGCCGCACCGCAACGTGCCACGCCTGCGACAACAAGGAAAACTGCATCGTCGCAACGCAGGGTCCTGCGGGCACGACATACGACTGGAGCAAATGCGCTTGGCTGAGGGTGTGCAAGCTGCGTCACTGAAAGGATGGGCGATGTAGGCCTTCGCCTGCAAACAATTCAGCGCGCTCCTGACAGACCGATAATGCGCCATCGACGATCCCTGTGACGCGGGCGAGTGCTTAATTCTCCGGCACGCGCACCTTGTGAATCGGCGGATACTGCAAGTTGCCAAAATATTGAATGCTTGAACGTTGTCTTTGATACCAATTCTGTATCGCGTATTGCGTGCTTTGAGCGCGTCGCAGTCTAAGCTGGTTCTGCCAGAACGGTGCTCCGCTTCCGACTTTGCCTGTACCCTCCTTGGCACGCGGCGGTACAGTGCCGTAAAGCAGACTGCCGATGAACGAGCTGACCTGCGTGGTGTAGCTAGAAGGGAGACCGAGGTTTGCATCGATGTCTCCATGCGACATGTTTTCTTGAAGCAAAGTCGCATTGGTGCCGTAGCTCTTAGCCTTGTTCACAAACTCCTGAGCCTGCGAACACACGGCGTCTTCCTGCGTGGAGCATACGGCAAAGAAAGGAGCTATGCGGGTATACATTTGGAGCGTCGGTGAAGCTGCCATCCACAATGCGACGTCGGTGCCGAACGCCTGGTCGTATTCGGGCGGGTGAGGCGAATCCATGATCTCGGGCACGTCATACGCTGCACCGTCCAGCGATACCGTGCCGAGCCAAGGCTGCGCGCCGAGCGAAGTCGCAAGCGCGGGGTCGGCCGCCAACTGCGAAACCAGATTTCCGCCGGCAGAGAATCCCATCAGGATGAACTTCTTTGGGTCCGCGCCCCAATCAGAGGCGTGAAACTGCGCGTAGGCTAGCGCCTGCGCCACGCTCTGTGCTTCCTGCACGGGATTGACTTGGGGCACTAGCGGATAATTCACCGAGATGAAGATAAAGCCGCTTGGCACCCAGAAACTCACCTTGTTTTGCACGACCGGTGTATCAGTCTTATCGCCCTGATACCAGCCGCCCCCATGAACCATCAAGATCACGGGAGCATTTTCGGTTTGTGTCTGCGGCATGTAGACATCGAACATCTGAAGCGGATCGCTGCCATAGGCGATGTTGAATTGCGCGCATACATTGATGGGCAAGCTGCCCATCTGGTCATGACAGAGGAGAGGCTGCGACAGATTGAAGCTACGAGCACTGGCAAAAGACCAGGCCATCATCGCCGCAAGGGCGATTAGAAATTTAATCTTGAGGGTGTTCATTTGGATCGTCCGGGGCGCGGTGTTCGCGCGCGGCGCGATCGTAACAAGTGGGCGCTGTAGGCGAACGAGAGCCAGCGCACATTCACTATTCAATGGCGAGAGCCTCTATGTCTCCTTCCAGATCTGCAACTCACCAACGAATATTTTCACGTCCGTGATGCGCGTGGCTTCGCGCACCATACCCACCCGAACACGGACGGTTCGTCGCCAGCGCGGCCAATGAAGCCGGGACCTGATTTCGGGGCGCTTCCAGCTTCCGGTAGTACTCTGCAGCCGGCATGACACCCACGCCGGTATGGAGCGTCTGTTCCAATAGGTCGCGCACGTCCGCGCTCATTGAAAACACGAAGACGCCGTTCGGCCTCAGCTCCAGTATCTTGCGGTTGCAAATCATGGGCGCCCGCCGTTCGCCGTAGCGCCCATATTCTGCGCGCAGCTCCGTTCTCTTGATGTCGTGCTCGAACGCCCAGCGGTTCGTCATCTGCGCGCAGCCGCGCTGCCCGGTGTGGATCACTTCGGCGATCGAGCGACGCTCGTGAACCGCCCATAGCACTGCTGACAACGTGCTATTTTCTTGAAGTCGCGGCCACCGCAGACAATGACACGGATCCCCGGCGGTTTCTCCCTTCGCATCCCGCAAGCATGCAGGAGAGCGTCTCAGGGACTAAGCCGGAGATTCACCGATAACGAAGTGCTCACTCGAACCAGTAGTCCAGCCACCCGGTCGAACTTTTGCCGAAGTCGCCTTCGAACCCACCGTCACCGCGAAGACCGACCAGGTCAGCCGTTCCAGATCCGGGCACGACGAACCAAGTAGCAGTTATTTTGCCGTTCTCGATAACCTCTGAACCATGCAATACAAAGGTTCCCTGTCGATCATCGAGCCTTCCGCAAAACCGTTGCACGCTCACCATGTTGGCGGAGCCGTCATTTAGGCGCGTTTGCAGCGCGCGGACCGTGGACGTGCCCTCAATGTCTCCCTTGAAACTCTCTTTGAGAGAGACCTCGAAAAGTGCCGGGCTCTCGGTTTGATCTAATGCCTTTGCCTCTGAATGTTGCACTTGAATCTGCGCGGTCGCGTGGACGGATGTGTGGTCTCTCATGACGACTCCATGGCAGAGAAACCCAAGACCCGAACCGCGGCCAATTCCCCCAGAAAGCGGAAGTTTTGGTCTGCGGTTCGAGTCTTGGGGACTGCGTGGTGGGCAGACGGGTACGCAAACCTTCAACCAAAGGTTAGAACCCCCTTTGGGCGGCGATTTTTCACTGATCGAACCATCAACTAACCAACGTTTGGTCGATGAAAGTCGTCATCAGAGAAATGTGGCGGGAATCGGATCCACAATAGCGACTCACCCTCTTTCAGTAGCGCAACGCAGGCGTCCAAGTCCCTGACTTTTCGCGCAAGTACTTTCGGTGTCCAGAGAGAGACCGCAGCTGACCAGATTCGGGATTGGGCCGTGATGGGATCGAACCATCGACCAACGGATTAAAAGTCCGCTGCTCTACCGCTGAGCTAACGGCCCGGGCAAACCGCAAAGTCTAGGTGCCGCACCGCGCGCGTACAAGCACGGTCAGATGTACCGCGTCGGATCGGGCACGTCCGCATCGGCGAACCCTCGCGCGCGCAGCGCGCACGCGTCGCATCGCCCACAGGCGCGACCCTGCGCGTCGGCGCGATAACAGGAAACGGTCGCTGAAAAATCCACGCCCAGCGCCAGGCCTTCGCGCACGATATCGCCCTTGGACATTTTCATGAGCGGTGCGTGCACCCGCAGATGACGTCCCTCCGCTCCGGCCCTGGTCGCGACGATCGCCAGTTGCTCGAAGGCGGCGATGAAAACCGGGCGGCAATCGGGATAACCGGAGTAGTCGACCGCATTAACGCCGCACCAGATGTCGTCCGCGTCCAGCACTTCCGCCCAACCCAGTGCGATCGACAGCATGATGGCGTTACGCGCGGGTACGTAGGTCGCGGGGATTTCATCGTCGGCATGCGCGCGCGCGTGCTGCGGCACCGCGATATCGTCCGCAGTCAGCGCGGAACCGCCAATGCTTCGCAGGTCCACGTTCACGATCTTGTGCTCCACCGCTCCCAGTGTCGCCGCCACGCGCGCGGCGGCCTGCAATTCGGAAGCATGGCGCTGGCCATAAGCGACGCTCAATGCATGACAGGCGAAACCCTGCTCGCGCGCCAGCGCCAAGGTGACGGCGGAATCCATGCCGCCGGAGAGCAGGACGACTGCACGCTTCATCGCCCATGTTCCGGCAAGTGACCATCCATGGTGCGGAGCGCCGGCCCGCACGTCCCTGTGCGTGCGCTCGTCGGCGCGACCTGCCTTTCAGGGCAGGTCGCGCGAGCCGGACTCCCGATCTGTTCGCAGCATCGCTTCGTTGGTTTCATTTTCGCGGTTTCAATGTCCTGCCGACTCGCCCCACAGAACTTTGTGCAACTGGATTTGCAGTCGCACCGGCAAACGGTCCTGCAAAATCCATTCGGCCAGCACGCGCGGTTCCAGCGCGCCGTACACCGGCGAGAACAGCACCGTGCAGCGGCCGGGCAGATCGCGCTCGCGCAGCATCGCAACAGCCCAATCGTAATCGGCGCGATCGGCCAGCACGAACTTGACCTGGTCGCACGCGGCCAGCCGGTCAAGATTCCCCATCAGGTTGCGCGCGGATTCACCGGAAGCCGGCGCTTTCATGTCCACCACGCGCCGCACGCGAGGATCGACTTGCGAAATATCCAGCGCGCCGGAAGTCTCCAGCGAAACTTCGAAACCGGCCTCGCACAACCGCGTCAACAAATCGAGGCAACGTTTCTGCGCCAGCGGTTCGCCGCCGGTGACGCAGACGTGATGCGCGGCGTGGCCGCGCACCTCGCCGATGATCGAATCGATGTCGCGCCACTCGCCGCCTTCGAACGCATAGGCGGTGTCGCACCAGGTGCAGCGCAGCGGACAGCCGGTAAGGCGCACGAATACCGTCGGCCAGCCGACCGCATCGGCTTCGCCCTGGATGGAATGGAAGATTTCGCTGACGCGCAACCGCTGCGCAGCGGCATTCGCCGGCGCCGGCGTGTTCGCACTCACGAGCTCAGCCGCCGTGCGCCGGGATCGAACGCAGCCGGCTCTGCGCCAATCGCGCGACTGTCGTGCCCGGATGCTTCTTGATCACGGCCTTGAGCGTCGACTGCGCGGCGGCGTAGTTCTTCATCTCGGCCTGGCAGTAGCCGACCTTCAAAAGCGCGTCGGGCGCCTTTTCGCTGCCGGGATACGTCTTCAGCAGGTACTGGAACGTGTCCAGCGCGACCTGGTAGTTCTGCGTGACGTAGTAGGACTCGCCCAGCCAGTAGTACGCGTTCGGTGCGAGCGCGCTTTGCGGATACTTCTGCGTGAATGCGCGGAAGCCGCGCGACGCCTCCACGTAGTTACCGCCCTGCAACGACTTGAACGCGGTGTTGTACGCGGATTGTTCTTCGGCGCTCGGCGGACCCGGTGGCGATGCGGCCGCGGCGGAAGACGAAGCCGCCGGCGACGCGCCGGATGTTCCGGCTTCTGCCGGAGCCGCGGAACTCACGGCGGGCGAAGGCCCGTTCGAAGCAGACGTGTTGCCGCCCGTGCCTTCCAGCTTGCCGATGCGGGAATCCAGATCGACGTACTGATCCTTGTTCTGCTGCTGCAACTGCTGGACCTGGTGTTGCAAGTCTTCGATCTGACCTTGCATCTGCTGCAATTGCGATTGCAGATCCTGCACCTGATTGACCAGTCCGACACCACCGTTCTGCGATTGCTGCTGCGACTGCTGCTGTTCCAGACGCGCGACGCGTTCGGAAAGGCTCGAGGTCTGCGCGCCCGCAGAAAAGGCGGCGACCGCAGACGCGATCGCCGCCGTGATGCCGAGCGCTTTAGCCAAGCGCGAACCGCAAACGATCATCTATCCGCACTTACTTGGCTGTATAGACGATCTCGACGCGGCGGTTCTTGGACCAGCAGTCCTCGTTGTGCTCGCGGCAGGTCGGGCGCTCTTCGCCGTACGACACCACGTTCATCTGCGAAGACTGCGCGCCGTCGGCTTCCAGAGCACTCATCACCGCGTTGCCGCGGCGCTCGCCGAGGCCGAGGTTGTACTCGCGGGTGCCGCGCTCGTCGGTGTTGCCTTCCAGGGTCATGCGCGCCATCGGGCGGTCACGCAGGTACTTGGCGTGGCAGGCGACGATCTGCTGGAACTCCGGCTTGATTTCGCTCTTGTCGAAGTCGAAGTACACCACGCGCTGACGCAGACAGGCGTCGGTATCCAGATCGGCGGGCGTGTAGGCGCCGGCGGTCGTGGTGGTTTCGGTGGGCGGCGGGCCGGCTTCCGGCGCCGGCGCCTTCACTTCCTGCTTCTTGGCGCAGGCAGCGAGGCCCAGACACAACAGGGCTGCAAGGGTGATGCGAGCGGTAGCGTTCATGGCGGTTCCTTCTTCTTGAACGAGTGGATCAATCGATTTTGTTCTGTGAATGGTTCGATCAAAACCTGCGTACTGCCGATTCAATCATCATGCATCCATGCTCTGCGTCAGCGCTGCCGGTACGGCCCCCACGCCGGTTCACGCACGTCGCCGTCGCTCAGCACCAGCCGCTGGCGCACGCGTCCGTCCGCCGACGCCGCGTACAACACGCCGTGAGGACCTTCGGTGGATGCGTACAGCAGCATGCTGGCGTTGGGCGCAAAACTCGGCGATTCGTCCAGGCTGCCAGGGGAGATGAACCGCACCTGGCCGCCCAGGCTCTTGTCCATGATTGCAATACGATACACGTTTCCGTTGCCCTGCACCATTGCGAGCTGGTTGCCGTCGTAACTGATCGAGACGTCCGCGTTGTACTGGCCCTGGAAGGTCAGCCGCTGCGGCGTGCCACCCCCGGCCGACACCTGATACAACTGCGGCTTGCCGGAGCGATCCGAGGTGAAGACGATGCTGCTGCCGTCGGGGGTCCATTCCGGCTCGGTATCGATCGAAAGGCTGTTGGTGATGCGGGTCAGCGCGCCGCTGCCCACGTCCATCACGTAGATTTCCGGATTGCCCTGGTAGGAGAGCGACACCGCCAGTCGCCGGCCGTCGGGCGAGAATTTCGGCGCGCCGTTGATGCCGGGCTTGGAGGACAGCAGCCGGCGCGCGCCGGTGGTGACGTCCTGCAGGTAGATCGCAGAATCGCCGTGTTCGAAGGAGACGTAGGCGAGCTTGCTACCATCGGGCGCCCATGCCGGCGACAGCAGCGGCTCGCGCGAGCGCACCACGGTCTGCGGGTTGTAACCGTCGGAATCGGCGATGATCAGCGAATACTGCGAATTGCGGCCGGTGCCGACCGCGGTGACATAGGCGATGCGCGTATCGAAGGCTCCACGCACGCCGATGATCTTCTGGTAGATCTGGTCGGCGATCTGGTGCGCCACGCGGCGCAGGTCGCTGCCCTGCCCGGTGATCGACAAGCCGAGCAGGCGCTGCTGCTTGTTGATGTCCCACAGTTCGAAATCAGCGCGCAGCGCGCCGCCGCCGGCATCGGACGTGCGGCCGACCACGATGTAGTCCTGCTTCAACTGCTGCCAGGTCGGGAACTTGATTTCGTTGCCCGCTGTGGGCGTCTCGACCACCTCGCTCCTCGGCAGCGCGCGGAATTTGCCGCAGCGGTTCAAGTCCATGCTGACCACATCGGCGATGTCGGTGGTCGGAGGCGGACCCGCGCTCTGGCCGAACGGCACCACGGTGATCGGAATCGCCGAAGGCACGCCGTTGACGATCTGCACGGTCAGGCCCTGTGCCTGCGTGTGCGCGGCGAACAGGCCGGCGCAGACGAACATCAGGAAGGCCAACAGGAGTTTCGGATTTCGCATGGCTCTCCTCACTGCGAAGACGTGACTACGAAATTGAACGTGATGGTGCGCTGGAATTGATCTTCGAAACCATGATATGGCAGGGGCGAAGAACGCAGCACGGCCGCCTCGACGGAATGTCTCCCCGCCTCGTTCAAGGGGCAAGTCGGAAGAACTTTGGCAGAAAGCACCTGACCGCCGGGTATCTGGACGATCTCGACCGGGCACACTGCGCCCTCCGGGATGTTGTCGGGGCGCAGCCAGTTGGGCGTGATGGCATTTTGCAGCGCAGCGATATAGGCGTTGTTGTCTTTGCCGTTCTGTCCCGTCATCGCCTGCTTGGCCGGCGGCACGGTGTCGTTGGCATTCGGATTGTCCGGCGTGTTCTTGAGATCGGCCAGTTGCTGCGCGCGTTGCTGCGCCAGCTTGATCTGCTTCTCGGTGGCCTGGCGCTGCGCCTTGATCTTCTCGAGCTGCTTGAGGATCCGGTCCGCTTCCTGCTCGCGCGTCAGCTCCGCCATGCGCTGCTTTTCCCTTTCTTCCTGCGCCTTCTGCTGGTCGGCCTTCTCCTGCGCGATGTCGGCGATCTTCTCCTGATCCTTGACATCGGGATGTTGCGGCGGCGGCGGCAGGACCTTCACCGGCGCGGCCTTGGGCAATTCGGGTTTGGGCAATTCGCGTTGTTCGGGCGGCGGGTTGGCCGGTTGCGCGCGCTTGCTGTGCTTCGGCGGCGGTGCGCCGACCGGGCCGACCAGCGTGGCGTCGATCACCGGGCCCGCCAGCTGGATCGGCCTGGCGCAGGCAACCGGGTTGGGCAGGTGCAGGAATTCCGTCACCGCCTGCCAGCTCTCGCAGTTGAGCATCGCCAGCGCGAGGAATCCGACGATGCAGATGTGCAGCAGCGCGGACAGGATCACCGCGCGCGGGGTTGCGCTACTTTCTTCCATCGCCGTTCGACGCCGGCTGCTGCGGCTGAGTCATCAATCCGATGTTCGGCACGCCGGCCTGCTGCAGCAGCACCATCGCCTGCATGACGTGGCCGTAGTCCACGCCTTCGTCGCCCCCGAACAGCACCGGTACCTGCGGGTTCTCCTTCACGAAGGCCGAAACCTTGGTCTTCAG
>DASXWZ010000090.1:0-12908 GCA_036503375.1 Rhodanobacteraceae bacterium
GGCCGGCCCTGCACCACGTGCGCCAGCGCTGCCTTCGCATTGATGATGGTGTCGCCGTCCCTGGCCCACAGTCCGCTGCGGGTATTGCCGAGGGTGCCGGAGTGGGTGCTCAACTGGATGTTCTGGGCGCGCTGTTCGCCCGCTGGCGCGATGGTTTCGCCCAGCACGAACACGCCCGCCATCAGCACCAGGATCAGACCCGCGGCGGACAGGCAGATGCGCAACTTGGACATGCCCGATGCTCGCAGCGCGGTCAGCTCGCCGCTGGCGCCGAGTCCGCCGAGGCCCAGCAGGCTGCCGATCAGTGCGGCGAACACGAACCAGTCGTACACGCGGCGCGGCACGGTCAGCGCGATGTAGGCGACCGCCTGTCCCAGCGAATAGCCGTGGCCGATGTCGCCGACCTCCTTGGCGAAGTTGATGAAGGTGTCCAGGCCGACGATCACCAGCCACGCTAGCAGCACGCTCGCCAGCACCGCGCCGGCGATCAGCCGGTCGGCGCGTTTGATGCGCACGCGTTGCCACAGCGTCGCGTTCATGCCTGCGCCTCGCGCACCTTGCGCGGCGCGTACTGCCGCGTGAAAAGCCAGACCGCGAACACGAACACCGGAACCAGTACCCACCACATGCCGAGCAGCGCGGGCGCCTTCCCTTCCGCGATGAAAGTGCGCGCCAGGATCAGCATGTTGGCGAACACCAGATAAGCCAGCACCGCGATCAGCAGCCGGCCGAGCGTGGAAGCACGCATGTTCTGCCGTGCCATCGGCAGCGCCAGCAACGCCAGCACCAGCGCGGCGAACGGCGCCGCGATGCGCCACTGCAATTCGGCGCGCGCGGCCGGATCCCTGTCGCCGACCAGCGCGATCGTCGAGCGCGAATGCTCCGGATCGTCATCGTCGCCGCTGTCGTCGTTGGAAGACAACGCCAGATCGTTGCGCGCGAATTTCATCAGGCGCCAGTTGTCATGGCCGAGATGCCCGTCGAAACGGTGACCTTCGAACAGCGCTATGAAGCGGTTGTCGGTGGTCCCTTCGTGGTAGAGCTGTCCGTGCGTGGCGGTGATCACGTCGATCTGCGCCACGGGCTTGCCGTTGTCGTTGCCGGGCCGTTCGCTCTCGACGAACAGCTTGCCGAGTTTGGTGCCATCGGGACTCATGGTGTCGACGAACAGGATTCCACCCTTGCCGGGCAACTCGGTGAAGCGGCCCGGTTCCAGGCCCGCGGCGATCACAGAGCGGTTGGCGCGTTCCACTTCCGCATCGGCGGTGCGCGTCGCCCACGGCCCCAGCCACAGCGAGATCAGCGCGATCAGGAACGCCGCGCCGAGGCCGAGCATCGACGCCGGTCGCAGCATGCCGCGTGGTCCGAAGCCGGAAGTGAAAAGCACGTGCATCTCGCTGTCGCGGTACATCCGCCCCAGCGCCAGCAACATTCCCAGGAACATCGCCATCGGCAGCAGCGCCGAAAGCGTATCGATCAGGTGCAGGCCCAGCACCTCGAACATGATCTCGCCCGGCAGCCGGCCCGACGCGACCTTGTTGAGGATGTCCGCGAAGGTGCCGCCCGTGAAGATCACCAGCAGCACCGCGGTGGCCGCCAGCGTGCCGGTCAGCAGTTCGCGCAGCAGGTAGCGATCGAGGATGGAAAAACGCGGCATCAGGTAAACTGGAACGCTTTGCGGCGGTCGAGCGCGGCAGTTTAGCGGCGCGCGCCCGTCTTCATTCTTTCACCGGAAGTCCGTCATGCTCGAGTTCAGTTCCATCGTTGCCTCCGCTGAAACCGCCGACGCGCCTTGCGTGGTGGCGGGCGTGTTCGATTCGCAGCTTTCGGGTTCGGCGGCCGCGATCGATCGCGCGGGCAACGGCGTGCTGGCGCGGCTGCGCGAGAGCAATGATTTCAGCGGCAAGCCGGGTTCCACCCTGCTGCTGCACGGCGTGTTCGGCGTGCGCGCGCCACGCGTGTTGCTGGTGGGGCTGGGCGCGAAGGCCGAGCTGGATGCGCTCACCTTCCAGCGCGCCTGCCACGAGGCGGGCAAGGCGCTGAAGAACCTGCCGATTGAAAGCGCTCTGGTGTATCTGCCCGAGTGCGAAGTGGGCGGCCGCGATGCCGCGTGGCGCCTGCGCACCTGTGCGCTGGCGATCGACCACGCGCATTTTCGCTACGCCGCGACGATCAAACCCAATGGTTCGCGTCCGTCCCTCAAGCGCGTCGAATTGGCCGGAGTGAAGGATGCCGGCGCTGCGCTCGCGCAGGCGCGCGCGATGGCACGTGGAGTGGAATTTGCGCGCGAACTGGGCTGCCTGCCGCCGAACGTGTGCAATCCGGCGTACCTGGCCGAGCGCGCGAAGCAGCTCGCCGATCATCCGGAGGTGCAACTGGAAGTGCTGGAGCGTGACCAGTTGCGCGAGCTCGGCATGGGTGCGCTGCTCGCGGTGGGACAAGGCTCGTCGGTGCCGCCGCGGCTGATCGTGTTGCAGTACCACGGCGGCGGCGACGCGAAACCGTTCGCACTGGTCGGCAAGGGCGTCACCTTCGATACAGGCGGCATGAATCTCAAGCCGACCGGTTCGATGGAAGAGATGAAATACGACATGTGCGGCGCCGCCGGCGTGATGGGTGCGTTTCTCGCCGCGGTCGAGATGAAGCTGCCGATCAATCTGGTTTGTGTGGTGCCGACCGTGGAGAACATGCCCGACGGCGGCAGCTATCGTCCCAGCGACGTGCTTACGACGTATTCGGGCTTGACCGTGGAAGTATTGAACACCGACGCCGAAGGCCGCTTGATCCTGTGCGACGCGCTGGCCTATGCGCGCAAACGTTTCGAGCCGCAGGCGATGGTGGATGCGGCCACGCTCACCGGCGCCTGCGTGATCGCACTGGGCAAGCACGCGACGGGCCTGTTCTGCGCCGACGACACCCTCGCCGACGAACTGCTGCGCGCCGGCAACACCTCGCTGGATCGCGCCTGGCGTCTGCCGCTATGGGACGACTACCGCAATCAACTGGAATCCGCGTTCGCCGACATCGCCAACATCGGCGGCAAAAGCGCAGGCGCGATCACCGCCGCGCTGTTTCTCTCGCGTTTCACCGAGGGCACGCGCTGGGCGCACCTGGATGTCGCCGGCACCGCGTGGGACGAAGGCCGCAAGGGTTACGCCACCGGCCGGCCGGTGCCGATGCTGGCGCAATGGTTGATGGACAAAGCGGGTCAGCGGTCAGCGTAAAAGCGCGGACGCTGTACGCTCACCGCTCACCTTCTTCAATACTTCCCGCAAACTTTCCGGCAACACCGGCTTGCGCAGCAGCGCATCCATGCCGGCATCGATCACTCGTTGTTCCTCGTCGCCGCGGCTGGAAGCGGTGACTGCGATGATCGGTTCGGCATAGCCGCGCTCGCGCAACAGTTTCGCCAGTGTGCGGCCGTCCATGCCGGGCAGGTCGAGATCGGACAGGAGCGCGTCGAAAGGCTGCGCCGAAGCGTCCATCTCGGTCAAAGCCGCCAGTGCATCGGGCGCATGCGTCGCCGCATGACCTTGCGCCCGCAGCAAGCCGGCCAGCACTTCCGCCGCGATGGGATCGTCCTCGACGACAAGCAAACGCAAAGATCGTCCTGACGTGCATGGCGGCGGCGAGGTGACGACGGGTCTGTCCGCGGCGTCAGAGGCTTCCCGCAACGGCAGGTGCACGTCGAATGCACAGCCCTCGCCCGGTTCCGAATGCACGGAGATTTTTCCGCCCATCAGTGCCACCAGCTCGCGGCAGATACTCAATCCCAGGCCGGTGCCGCGTTCACGCCGGCCGTACTCGGTCTGTTCGAAACGTTCGAACACCCGTGCGCATTCCTCGTCCGACATGCCGGGTCCGCTATCGATCACCGAGAAAATCACGCCTTCCTCTGCGCGCGCGAGCCGCAAACGCACGAACCCTGTCCGGGTGAACTTCAGCGCGTTGTGGGTGAGGTTCAGCAGCACCTGCTGCACCCGCAGCGAGTCGCCGGTCAGTGTGTGTGATGCATCGGGTTCGATTTCGACCTGCAATGACAAACCTTTCTGCTTCGCCAAGCCTTGTTCCAGCGCCACGATTTCGCGCAGCAACGCCGCCGGATCGAAAGGCGCTCCGTTCAATTGCAGCTTGCCGGCTTCGATGCGCGCCAGGTCGAGCGCGTCGTCGACCTGCCGCAGCAGCAGTGCACCGGATCGGCGGATACCGTCGGCGTAACCGCGCTGGCGTTCGTCCAGACCCGTGCCCAGCAGCAACTCCGTCATCCCGAGCACGCCCGTCATCGGCGTGCGGATCTCGTGCGCCATGCCGGCGAGGAAACGCGTTTTCGCTGCGCTCGCCTGTTCCGCGAGCTGCTGCCGCTGCGCGGCAAGCGCGAAGCGGTGGCGTTGTTCCAGCCTGCGTCGCATGGCGACCCACGCGAATGCCAGCAGCAGCAATGCGGCCAGCGCATACAGCGCACGCGCCCACGGTGTGGCCCAGGGTGGCGCGGCAACGTGCAACAGCACGGGGGCGCTCGCCGCGCTCCAGCCGCCATCGCCGTTGGCCGCGCGCACTTGCAGGCGGTAATTGCCCGCACCCAAAGACGAGAATTCGCGGGTGTCGCGGGTGCCGGTATCCACCCAGTCCGGATCGAACCCGCCCAACAGGAAGCGATAGCGATTACGCTGCGGATCGACGAAGGACAACGCGTGCGCAGTGACGGTCAGCTCGCTGTCGTTCCAGTGCAGCGAGATCGGCCGCCGCGGATCCAGTTGCGACATGTGACCATCGCGACGCACGCTCAATGTGACGGGCGCAAGCTGGGGAGGCATCGTTGAGGCATGCAGCGCGGCAGCGCGGATGCCGATCACCCCGCCGAGGCTGCCGGCGTACAGCACGCCATTTTCCGTGCGCAGCGAATGCGGCATGAACTCCGGGTTGCCCATTCCATCGGCCGCATCGTACGTGTGTACGCGTTGCGATGCGGGGTCGTACGCGACCAGGCCGCGCAAGGTGGTGGCGAACACACGACCGTGCGAATCGATTGTCAGGCCGCCGACCTCGACCGCCGGCCAGCCGTGCGCGGAATCCACGCTTTCCAGCAGTCGGGCGCGCGCGGCTGAAAGCCGATAATGCTGCAGGCTGTCGTTGCGCGCGACCCACAGCGAGCCGTCGGGAGCGAAGGCGAACGCTTCCACCGGGCCCCGCGTGACACCGGGCACGAACCGGAAACGTTCGCTGCCCGGTTCAAGCCGCGAAAGACCGGCGAGGCTTGCGCTCCAGATCGTGCGGTCAGCGCCTTCGCGCAATTCCTGCACCTGCTGCGCCGCGCTGCCGGGCATGGGCGGCTGAAGTGGCGTAACGGCGAGCGTGTCCGGGTTGACGCTTGCAACGCCATTGCCGATTACCGAGAAGTAGATCGTGCCGTCTCGCGCTGCCGCCACCAGGTGTACGGCATGCGTGCCACGGGTGCTTACAGGCAGGTCGTGCAGCTTGCCGCGATCGTCGAGGCGCAGGCCGTAGCGATGGCCGATCCACAAGCGTCCATGCATGTCCACGGCGACGGCATCGAGCGGAGACTTCTGCAACGCGATTTCGCCGGAAAAATGCCGCACGCTGCCGTTGCGGGAATCCACGCGATCCAGCATTCCGTTGTTGCCGGCGACCCAGATCGCGCCGTCCGGTGCAATCGCCAACGCGCGCACGCGGTCGTCATCGAGGCTGCCGGAATCCGAAGGATCGTGCCGCCACGCATCGAAGGTGGACCATTGCGGCGGCAAGTAGGCGAGGCCGCCGTCCAGCATCGCCAGCCAAGTGCCGCCTTCGTGATCGGCGAGCATGCCAAGCGACAGCACGCCGGGGAGGCTGCCGGGCACGCCTGCATGGGGCGCGTAGTGGCGAGCGGAGCCGTCGGCCGCGCAGAAGTCCACGCCGTCACGACGTGCGATCCAGAGACCGCCATGCGCATCACGCAAACTGGCGTAGGCCACCGCAGCCGCGCCGATTCGCCGCGCGCGGCCGTTTGCGTCCACATGGAACACGCCGGCATCGGTCGCGGCATCCACGCCGTCTCCGTAGCGATTCAATTGCCAGACGGAAACGGCCGTGGAGTCGGCGGGGAGCACGATCCCCGTCAGGTGGCCACGACGATCGCGCCGTTGCAAGCCCGCATCGGTGCCGATCCAGAGCGCGCCGTTTGTACCTGCAGCGAGTGCAGTCACATTGTCCGAAAGCAGACCATCGGGATCATCCTTGCGATGCCGGACATGGCCGAAACTGTGCCCATCCGCCAGCAGATGATTCACGCCGCCGGCATAGACGCCCACCCAGATTGCACCATCGGAGTCCTGGGCCATGGCCATGACGTCATTGCCCGCCAGGCTGCGTGAATCTTCGGGGTCGTGCCGCCAATGCGAAAAGCCGCCGCCATCCCCGCGATAGAGATTCAAGCCATTGCCTTCTCCGCCGGCCCACACACGGCCTTGCGCGTCGACCAACAACGCGGAGACATCATTGGCCGCGATCGAATCCGGATCGTGGGCGTCATGGCGAAAGATGCGGAAACCGTTCCCGTCGAAACGGGCCAGCCCGTCGCGCGTGCCGATCCAGACGTATCCGGAATGATCCTGCACGACCGTATAGGTCGCATCCGAAGGCAGGCCATCCAGCACGCCGTAGTGGCGAAACGTGGGCGCGAACGGCGGCGCGACGGCTGCGGATGACACGGAGGGCACCCCGGCCAGCGCAGCGGCCAACAGCAGGACCGGCATCATCGTGGTTCCCCAACCCCCACTGATGAACCATCGTAGCCAGATCAGGCACTCAGTTCATCCTGCGCCGCGCCGGCTGCGGCACAATCCGCCCATCCCGTAGGAATTCTTCACAATGCGTAATGGATTTCGCGCCGCCTCGATTGCATTCGCGCTTGCCGCGCTGAATCCCGGCGTCCCTGCGTTCGCGCGCACGTTGAGCTACAGCATCGACCCGGTGCACACGCAGGTGCTTTTCAGCGCCGATCACGACGGTTATTCGCAGCCGGTGGGGCGCATGAAGGTGAAGGCCGGGTGGCTGCAATTCGACGAGGACGACTGGCGCAGCGCGAAAGTGGTGGTCGATGTCGACACCGGCTCGGTCGATCTCGGCGACCGGGAATGGAACGATGCCGTCACCGGCAAGCGCTTTCTGGACTCGAAGAATTTTCCGCTGGCGCATTTCGAAAGCACGTCGGTGGAGAAAGGCGAAGGGAACCACGGCACGTTGCACGGCAATCTCACCCTGCGCGGCGTGACGCGCGAGCTCGCGATTCCCTTCACCTTCAATCGCGCGGGTGCGACGATCTTCGCCGGCATGCAGACGCTCGCGGGATTCTCCGCGACCGCGACGATCGACCGCACCCAGTTCGGCATGACGGCATTCCCGAAAGCGGTCGGCACGCAAGTGACCCTGCGCCTGGAAGTCGAGGCGATCCTGGATCAGGACGCGCAGAAGCAATACGAAGCGCAACGGAACGCGGAACATGCCGCTGCGCAACACTGACACGCGCTGGGGCGCCGTCGCGCAGGCTTTCCACTGGCTGATCGCGATCCTGATCCTCGCACAGGGCGCGATCGGATTGACGATGGTGGACCTGGGCATGACCCCGACCAAGGTAAAGGTGTTCGCGCTGCACAAGTCGATCGGCCTGACGATCCTGGCGCTGGCCCTGCTGCGGCTGGCGTGGCGGCTGGGGCAGCGCGTGCCGCGCGATCCGCCGATGCCGCGCTGGCAGCACATCGCCGCGCGCGCGTCGCATTTCCTGTTGTACGTGCTGATCCTCGCGTTGCCGCTGTCGGGCTGGCTGTTCAACTCGGCGGCGAATTTTCCGCTGGAGTGGTTCGGCCTGGTGCACGTCCCGAGCCTGACGCAAGGGCTCGATCCGGCACTGAAAGCATGGGCATTGCGCACGCACGTGGTGCTGTTCTGGATACTGATCGGCGTGGTCGTGGTGCACGTGGCCGCCGCGCTGCGGCATCACTTCCGTCAGCGCGACGACGTGTTGTTGCGGATGTTGCCGGGTACCCGATCTCTTCGCCGCGAGAGGACGCTGTGATGAAACGGATTGCGATCGCTGTGTCGGTGCTGGCATTCGCGTTGCCGCTGGCGGCTTTCGCGCGCGACTGGAAAGTCGATCCCGCGCGCAGCGCGCTGACGTTCACCGGTACCTACCAGGGCGAAAAGTTCGAGGGACGATTCAGGCGTTTCGACGCGAAGATCGACTACGACCCTGCCGACTTGGCGCACGCGAAGTTCGACGTGAGCGTCGACGTCGCCAGCGTGGACACCGCCAACACCGAGCGCGACCAGGCCTTGCCGGGCAAGGATTTCTTCGACACCGCGCGCTTCCCGCGCGCCCATTTCGTCACCACACGTTTTCGCAAGAGCACGAATGGAGCGGTGCTGGCGGAGGGCATGCTGAGCCTGCGTGGGATCAGCAAACCCGCGACGCTGACCGTGAAATTCGCGCAGGCCCGCAGCGGCGCCACGCTGGACGTGGACACCACGCTGAAGCGGCTGGATTTTGGCGTCGGCGGCGGCGACTGGGCCGACACCTCTATGATCGGCGACGAGGTGATCGTGCGCGGACACCTCGTCCTGCTGCCGTGATCACGATCCCGCGATGAAGGCGCGCAGTCTTTCGGGATCGAAGGGCCAGTCCAGTTCGCGACCGGACGCGTCGTCGCGCAATACCGGCACGCGTTCGCCGTAGCGCGCTTCCAGTTCCGCGTCATCGTCGATCCACACGCTCTCGAACTCCGGCACGCGTCCGGCGGCCAGCAACGCGACCGCCTCGTCGCACAGCTTGCAGTCGTCGCGCTGGTAGAGAAGGAGCATGGACTCGGGGCTCGGGACTCAGGATTCGGGACTCGGGACTCGGGACTCGGGACTCGGGACTCGGTAGAGCGTACATATTTTGTCGTCATTCCGGGGACACGCGCAGCGCGGAATCCGGATTCCGCTTCTGTAGGAGCGCGCCTGCGGACGACAGGCCAGCCCTCCATGGCCGAGAGTTCCGTGGTTCCGTTCGCGATAAAGCTGCGAACGACCCCGGAATGACGAAGGCTTTATGCTTCTCCGCTTACCGCTCCAGGGCCCACGAACCGCGCAAGCGTAGAATAGCCGCGCATCCGCCCCCATCTTCCCCACATGGCCGTCAGCGTCTTTGATCTCTTCAAGATCGGCATCGGTCCGTCGTCCTCGCACACGGTCGGGCCGATGCGTGCAGCCGCGCGTTTCGTGGAGAAATGGTTGCTGCAGGCCGGCAATTTGCCGCGCATCTCGCGCGTGACCTGCGAACTGCACGGCTCACTGGCGATGACCGGCCGCGGTCACGGCACCGACAAGGCGGTGATGTGCGGGTTGGAAGGCGAGTGGCCGGACAAGGTCGATCCCGATTCGATTCCGCAGCGGCTGGCGCGCATCCGCAAGGACAAGCGCATCCGTCTTCACGGCGAACACGAAATCGCCTTCGACGAGAAGACCGACCTGATCTTCAACAAGCGCCAGAAGTTGCCGTACCACACCAATGGCATGCGCTTCACTGCATACGATGCGCAAGGCGAGGTACTGGCCACGCGCGACTACTACTCGGTTGGCGGCGGTTTCGTGGTCAACCAGGACGAGGCCGCGGAAGACCGCATCGTCGCCGACACGACCCCGCTGCCGCGTCCGTTCTCCAGCGGCGAACAGTTGCTCGCGATCTGCGAACGCGAGAAGAAATCGATCGCGCAGATCATGTTCGAGAACGAGCGCGCGTGGCGTTCCGATTCAGAGATCCGTTCCGGCTTGCTGAACATCTGGAATGCGATGCAGCAGTGCGTCGCGCGCGGCCTGCGTTCGCCGGGCGAGCTGCCGGGCGGCTTGCACGTCAAGCGCCGCGCGCCGGCGATGGTCGAGGATCTGCGCGACCGCCCCGAAGCTTCATTGAAGGACCCGCTGACGATTCTGGATTGGGTGAATCTCTACGCGCTGGCGGTCAACGAGGAGAACGCCGCGGGCGGACGCGTGGTCACCGCGCCGACCAATGGCGCGGCCGGCATCGTGCCGGCGGTGTTGCACTACTACGACCGCTTCTGCCCGAAATCGAACGAAGACGGCGTGATCGATTTCCTTCTCACCGCCGGCGCGATCGGGATTCTCTACAAGGAGAATGCCTCGATCAGCGGCGCCGAAGTCGGCTGCCAGGGCGAAGTCGGCGTTGCCTGCTCGATGGCGGCGGGCGGGTTGACCGCCGCGCTCGGCGGGTCGATCTACCAGGTCGAAAACGCCGCCGAGATCGGCATGGAACACAATCTGGGACTGACCTGCGATCCCATCGGCGGACTGGTGCAGATCCCCTGCATCGAACGCAACGCAATGGGCGCGGTCAAGGCCATCAACGCGCAGCGCATGGCGATGAAGTCCGATGGCAAACACCGCGTCTCGCTGGACAAGGTCATCAAGACCATGCGGGACACGGGTCGAGACATGAAGGACAAGTACAAGGAAACGAGCCGCGGCGGGCTGGCGGTGAACGTGGTGGAGTGCTGAACGGATTCCGCGCGGCGGTGGATGCTCGTCATTCCGGCGCAGGCCGGAATCCAGTTGCGCGGCGTTGCATTACCGATGTCGCTGGGCCGAGTCCGCAAGCTGTGCAATCAGTTCGCGTACCAGCTTGCGTCGCGATGCGGGCAGGGCGAGATAGGCGTCGATCGCTCCACGGTCCTGCGGTTTGAGTGATTCCGGCTTGGTTCGTTTCGGTTCTCCGACCTTGGATACGGAACCGCCGAAACGCAGCACCTGCGGTTCGATCTCGAGCAGATCGGCAAGAAGTTGCAGCTTGTCTTGTTGCGGGATCGCTTTCCCGCGCAACCAGCGCGACACGGTCGTGAAGCTTACAGATCGTCCCGCATAGCGGCTGTTGAAGACCTTGTGCAGTACGCCAGGCCGAGGCGCGTAGTCGGCATCACGCATCGCCTGCTTCAGCCGGTGGGAGAACGCTTCCCGTTCCTCTTTCATGCCGCTGCACGGTACGGAACCGTGCAAGTCGCGGTTCACCTTTCGAGTTCATTGTGATTAACTTATATAGTTAATTCGACGAAACCGGCAGGTTCATGGGGAAATCGCTGCTCGAGGAATTGCCGAAGATCGTCGCGGCGGGCAAGGCGCAGGCCGAGCGCATCCTGGAAGGACTGGAAGGCCGGCATCGCGTCGGTTTGCAGACGCGCGAGTGGGTGTTGCCATCGAAAGATGTCGCGGAAGCGGACTGGATCGCGGGCGCCGTGCGACAGGGCGCTCTCGCTTCCGCACAGTCGGACATCTTCGGCGCGGCGCAGGGTTCGCTGGGCGATCGCAAAGGACAGCCGTGGATCAACCGACTGATCTACGGCGACAACCTGCTGGCGATGGCCGCGCTGCTGGCCGGCGACGAGCATACGCCCAGCCTGCGCGGCAAGGTGGACCTGATTTACATAGACCCACCCTTCGATTCCAAGGCCGATTACCGCACCAAGATCACGCTACCCGGCGTCGAGCTGGAGCAGCGCCCGACCGTGATTGAGCAGTTCGCCTATTCGGACACCTGGTCGGATGGCACCGCGTCGTATCTGGCGATGATCACGCCGCGGTTGATCCTGATGCGCGAGTTACTTGCGGACACTGGGTCAATTTATGTGCATCTGGATTGGCATGTAGGGCACTACGTAAAAGCTGCGCTCGATGAAATTTTTGGTAAAGAAAATTTCCGCAACGAAATCATCTGGCGGTCGGCTAATGCGCATAACGACGCTGGCGCATATGGGCGCGTCCATAGTGTTATTCATTTTTACCGCAAGACTCTGACGATGGCATGGTATGGCGCCTATGCTGAGTACGAGGATGCCGAGAAAACTTTCAAGCACCGAGATGCACGTGGTCGCTATCAAGATGTTGATCTAACCGCACCCGGGGGGCGCGGACCAGAATACGAATGGAAAGGGGTGACGAGGCGCTGGCTTGTAACGCGCGAGAACATGGAGCAATTGGAACGAGAGGACCGATTGCATTACTCCTCGTCCGGCCTCGTACGAAGGAAACACTATGAACATGAGACCAAGGGCCGGGCCGTTCAGTCCATTTGGAATGACCTATGGGATGACGTTGGGACTGGAGCCGAGGGAAAAGCTGAAGGGTTTGACTACGAGACAGCGAAGCCACCATCCCTATTGGAGAGAATTCTAAAAGCTTCTACGGTGCAAGAAGATCTCGTTGCAGATTTCAACTGTGGTTCCGGCACGACCGCCGCAGTCGCCGAAAAACTCGGCCGCCGCTGGATTACCACCGATATCGGCAAACCCGCTTGCCTGATCACGCGCAAGCGGCTGATCGACCAGAATGCCAAGCCGTTCCTCTATCAGGCGATCGGCGACTACCAGGTCGAAGCGGCGAAGACCGAACTCGGACGCAAGTTCCGCATCGGCGACCTGTCCTCGATCGTGCTGTCGCTGTACGGCGCGCTGCCGATCGATCCGGACAACAACCCGCAGCGCAACCTCGGCCAGGTCGTGTATGGCGGCAACAAGACACTGGTGCTGGTGGATTCGCCCAACAAGCTGACCGGCGACGCCACGTTGCGTCGCGCGATCGCACAGCGCGATAACTTGCTGGGCGGCTGGGATCGCGTGGTGGTGCTCGGCTGGAATTTCGAGCCGGGCATCGGCGAGAGCATCGCCGCGCTCAGGGACGATCGCCTCGAAGTGCTGGTGATCCCGCCCGATCTGCTCGACCGCCTGCGCAAGAAAGGCGGCATTGAGAAGCTGCGCGGGCACGTGCGGTTCTCGACGCTGCAATACGTCACGATCCATCCGGTCGCGCGCACGCGCAGCGGCGACGAGGAACACCTGCACGTGCGGCTGGACAACTACGTGTTGCTG
>DASXWZ010000091.1:0-2027 GCA_036503375.1 Rhodanobacteraceae bacterium
AGCAGGTCCAGTGCGCGCTCGTTCTCGCCCATGTGCGTGTAGGTGCACGCGGCATTGTAGAGCGTGCCGAAATCATCCGGCTGCAGTCGCAGCGCGGTCTCGATGCTGCGCCTTGCGCCCTCGACGTCGCCCAGCCGCAACTGCATGCCGGCGGCGAGGTACAAGGCACGGCCGTTCTCCGGATCGGCCGCGATTTCGGCCAGCGCCGAGGGCAATGCCATCCGCACGAGCGCATCGCCGCGCGCGGGATCGCCCAGCGAATCGGCGGCGTTGGACGCCAGCGAGATGGCCTGGAATTCGTCCGGCCGCACGCGATGGGCGGCTTCGAATTCCTCGATCGCGCGCGCGTGCTCTCCACGCGCGAAGCAATGCCGGCCGAAATAGTAGTGCGCCTCGTAGAGTTCCGGATCCAGTTCGATCGCGCGTTCGAAAGCCGCGACCGCGCCCGCATCGTCGCCCGCGAGCGACAGCGTGTTGGCGTGCGCGACGTGTGCTTCGGCCAGTTGCGGCGCCAGCTCCAGCGCGTGCTTCGCTGCGGCGAGCGCCTCCTCCAGCACGTCCGCCGGTTGCAGGATTCGCCAGATCAGAAGCTGCGCCAGGGAATCTGCGAGGCCCGCGTGCGCCTGCGCGTAGTCGGGATCGAGCGCGATAGCGCGGCGGAACATCTCGGGCGCCTTGGTCCAGTTGTCGCTGCTCTTCACCGACTGGATCTGCCGGCCACGCAGGTAGAACTCGTACGCGCGCATGTCGCTGGGCGCGTGGCAACTGCAATCGCGGTCGAGCTTCGCGGCGCCTTTCAGCGAGACGCGCAGTGCGCGCGCCACGCTGCGCGCGATTTCCTCCTGGATCGCGAAGATGTCTTCGAGCCTGCGGTCGAAATTCTCGGACCACAAATGATAGCCGTTGCCCGCGTCGATCAGTTGCGCGGTGACGCGCAAGCGGTCGCCCGCCTTGCGCACGCTGCCTTCCATGATCGCGGCGACATTGAGCGCGCGGCCGATTTCGCGCGCGTCCGCGTCGCTGCCGCGGAAGCGGAAAGAGGATGTGCGCGAGGCGACATGCAGGCCCCGGATCGACGCGAGCACATTGAGGATTTCCTCGGCCAGCCCGTCGCAGAAATAATCCTGATCCTTCGCCTCGCTAAGGTCGGCGAACGGCAGGATCGCAACCGAGGCCTCGGGCGTGGGCGCCGCCGTTGTAGCCATCGCGGGTTCCGCCTGCGGCAGCGCCGCGGTGCGCTCGATGCCGCGCGGATTGATGTCATACACCCAGGTCAGCACGCAGGCGAGCACGAAGCCGAGTGCGAGCAGTACCAGCAACAGGCGCATGGACCACGGCGGGAATCCCAACGGTTGAAACGTGGCGCTGCCAAGCTGGATCAGGATCCAGCTCGCTACCACGTACACGGCGGCCACGCGGTACACGCGCCGCCGGCGGAATTCCGCGAACGTGAGTTTCAGCGAGTGGGTCCAATCGCTCATCGTCGGGGTCGGCGCGGGCTCCTCGCGCATGGTACACGCCGATCCGCCGAACTGGAGAACCGGTGTCCGCGATCCGACGAAAAGGCGCATCAATCGGCCAGCACCGCGCCGAAAGCTTCAGAACCCTGCGGCGAAAGCTCATGGCTTTTCCCGCGCCACGGCGCGCAAGCCGTTCCGTATGTCTCCGCTGTACACCATGAAATTGCCGAGGTTCGTTTCCACATCGGCAATACGAAGCCGCAGCAGTGGCATCAGTTCGCTGTCGCTCCGAAGGATGGCAGCATTCCTGGCGATGACATCCTTCGGCAGGCCACTCGTGCACGGATAATCCAGCGAGTGAGCGATATGAACGTAGTCGCCGGGAAGCACTACGCCATCGCCGCATGCGTCCGACAGCTTTTGCTGAATTTCGTACGGGAGCGCCATCCGGAACGCCGCGCGATACCGCGAAGTTTTTCCCTCCTGCACGATGTCGTCGTAAACGTCGATTGTGTAGATGTTCATGGCCAGCTCACGCAGGGCAGGATCGCGGATCAGGCCAATCTG
>DASXWZ010000092.1:0-8772 GCA_036503375.1 Rhodanobacteraceae bacterium
TCTGGATACATACAAGAGATGATTGCTTTCTTTACGAACGGGAGGGGAAAACCTCTGTTGAGGTTGGCGTCTACATTTACACGCCAGCCGTAAGGGAAGCCGAGAAAATAGACATCCTGGCCCCATACGGAAGCGGCAGCGGTGGGCTCCATCGGAAGGTTGGGAGAAAGTTGCCGGTTAGTCGTGAGAACGGCAATGTCAGCTGCCCCTGTGCCTATCCCCGCAATAGTCAACGCCAACTCTTTCCACTCATCGGTATGACATAGATATCCCTTGGATGAAGGATCCCACTTATCGAGCACGTGTCGGGCTGTTATCAGATATTGCTTGTTATCAATATCAATCGTGAAACACGTACCGGTATTCTCGCCGAGTCGTATCTGAAAAATGCGGTGATATACATTTGAGGTAATCATGATCCCTCCAATCCTGAGGGCGCAACATATCACTCAGATGCAGGCCAAGGATGGCCGTGTCGAGCTTTCAGCGCCGTCGCATGACGCCGAGCATCGCAGCCGGGCGCGCGGGAAAGGCGCGACGTCCGAGCACAGGGATGTGCGAGTTCGCGCCGGCGCACGCCCGGCGAGAAGCGCAGGGCAGTCGAGCCAACCGGACGTTGGCGAGATCGTCATGCCGGCGCAATGGTTTTGGCTACTTTTGCCGAAACAAAAGTAGCCCGCTCGCCCGGGAGGCGAGCGGAAAAAGACACGGACGTCAAACTTGGAGTACCAGAAGCGGCGCAACTCGTGCGCAACCCTCTCCCGCCGCGCTACGCGCGGTGACCTCTCTCACAAGGGAGAGGCGAAAGTCAAACTCACTGGATGCCGGCCTGCGCCGGCATGACGAGCATGGAGGCTCCTGCAAGCTCGACGCGAGGTGAGCAGAGCCTCCCCAGCGCGCAGCGCGACCTTGCAAAATCAGCATCCTGCCGCTATATTTGTCCGTCTGATTGATGCGGGGTGGAGCAGTCTGGCAGCTCGTCGGGCTCATAACCCGAAGGTCGCAGGTTCAAATCCTGCCCCCGCTACCAGATTTGACGGCAAGCGGTTTCGATGTGAGGCACGCTTGTCGAGTTCGCAAGGACGCGGACCGCCGAAGATGAGGATGGAAAACGGCGAACTACGGAATGGGCCTCGTGCCCATTTTTCGTTTCTGAGGTTTGAGCACAGCGAAGCAGGGTCAAGATGGATGCCGGGTTCCGGCCTTCAACCGGTCCTGGAATCACGCCGGGAGAGAGTGAACGCGAATGGATGTGCAGGCGCTCGCGCAGCGGGTCGCACCGGCCCTGGACGAACTGGGGCTGGAGTGCCTCGGCATCGAATGGGTGCCGGGACGCGGCGAGGGTTTGTTGCGGCTCTACATCGATCGCGAAGGCGAGCAGCCGGTGACGGTGGACGATTGCGAGGCTGCCAGCCGCGAAGTTTCCGCGTTGCTGGACGTGGACGATCCGATCGCAGGCCATTACGTGCTGGAAGTTTCCTCGCCCGGCATCGATCGACCGCTGTTCAGTGCGGAACAGTTCGCGCGTTTCATCGGCGAGGAAGCCAAGGTGACATTGAAGTTGCCGCGCGAAGGCCGCCGCAGGTTGCGCGGCCGCATCGTCGGGGTGGAAGGCGAGCGAATTCGCATGGAAGTCGATGGCGCGATGTTCGATCTGCGACACGACGAAATCGAAAGTGCGCGCCTGGCGCCGGATTGGGAAGCGCTTGGCTACACGCCCAAGCCGAAGCCGGGAAAGGCTGCGAGTGGCAAAGGCAAGCACAAGCATTGAAGAGCAAAAATGGATTCCGGCTTTCGCCGGAATGACGGGCAAGAGACCGAGGCGCGAAAGCGTGTCCTCGACGGAGCAGAGAGATGAATCGTGATTTGTTGATGGTCGTGGACGCCGTGGCGAACGAGAAAGGCGTGCCGCGCGAGGTGATCTTCGAGGCGATCGAGGCCGCGCTGGCGACCGCCGCCAAGAAGCGCTACCCCGGCGAGGAGTCGCTGATCCGCGTCAGCATTGATCGCGACAGCGGTGATTACGAAACCTTCCGCCGCTGGGAAGTGATCGCCGATGACGGCGAGATGGAATCGCCGGATTTCCAGTTGCGCCTGATGGATGCGCTGGACGAAAAAGCCGATTCGCAGGTCGGCGACTACATCGAGCAGCAGATCGAGAATCCCGAATTCGGCCGCATCACAGCGCAGGCCGCCAAGCAGGTGATCGTGCAACGCATCCGCGAGGCCGAGCGCGCCCAGGTCGTCGATGCCTTCAAGGATCGCGTCGGCGAACTGGTCACGGGCGTGGTCAAGCGCGTCGAGCGCGGCAACCTCTACATCGACCTCGGCGGCAACGCGGAAGGCTTCATTCCGCGCGACAAGGCCATCCCGCGCGAATCCACGCGCGTGGGCGACCGCGTGCGCGGTTACTTGTTCGAAGTGCGTTCGGAAGTGCGCGGCCCGCAGTTGTTCGTTTCGCGCACCGCGCCCGAATTCATGATGGAGCTGTTCAAGATCGAGGTGCCGGAAGTCGGCCAGGGCCTGGTCGAGATCAAGGCTTGCGCGCGCGACCCGGGCGACCGCGCCAAGATCGCGGTGCTGGCGCACGACAACCGCACCGATCCGATCGGCGCCTGCATCGGCATGCGCGGTTCGCGCGTGCAGGCCGTTTCGAACGAATTGAACGGCGAGCGCATCGACATCGTGCTGTGGAGCGACGCGCCCGCGCAGTTCGTGATCAACGCGATGGCGCCGGCGGAAGTGCAGTCGATCATCGTCGACGAGGACAAGCACTCGATGGACATCGCAGTTGCCGAAGACAAGCTGTCGCAGGCAATCGGCCGCGGCGGCCAGAACGTGCGTCTCGCCAGCAAGCTGACCGGCTGGGATCTCAAGGTGATGACGCAGGATCAGGTCGCCGCCAAGACCGAGGCCGAACAGGAAGCGGCGCGGCAGTTGTTCATGGACAAGCTGGAGGTCGATCAGGAAATCGCCAACATCCTGGTGCAGGAAGGTTTCTCCACGGTCGAGGAAATCGCCTACGTGCCGACCGGCGAACTGCTGGCGGTGGAAGGCTTCGACGAGGACATCGTCGAGGAACTGCGCGCACGCGCGAAGGATGCGCTGCTGACCGAGGCGCTGGCGGTCGAGGAAGATCTCGACGAGCACAAGCCTTCGGAAGAGCTGCTGGCGCTGGAAGGCATGGACGAAGAAACCGCCTACGCGCTGGCCGAGCGCGAGATCACCACCGTGGACGATCTGGCCGACCAGGCCGTGGACGATCTGATCGACATCGAGGGCATGGACGAGGAACGCGCCGCCGCGCTGATCATGGCCGCGCGCGCGCCGATGCTGGCGGCGTTGGAGCAACAACAAACGCAATGAAAGCCGGGCCCTGACCGGAGGACGGAATGTCTGACGTAACCATCAAACAACTTGCCGGCGTGCTCGGCATGACCGAAGACAAGCTGCTCGCGCAGCTTGCCGAGGCGGGCATGCCGTTCAAGAACCCGGACCAGGTCATCAGCAGCACCGAAAAGGTGAAACTGCTGGGCTTCCTGCGCCGCACGCACGGCAAGCGCGAAGACGGTGAGCGCGCGGAAGCGTCCTCGCCGCGCCAGATCACGCTGAAGCGCCGCAAAGTCAGCGAGATCACCGTCGGCGGCGGCCGCGGCGCCAGCTCCAAGACCGTCAATGTCGAGGTTCGCGCCAAGCGCACCTATGTCAAGCGCAGCGTGATCGCCGAGGAAGCCAACGTGGACGCCGAGCGCGAGGAAGCGCGCCGCCTGCTGGCCGAATCGCACGAGCAGCGCGAGCGCGAGGAAGCCGAGCGCGCCGAGCAGGACAAGCGCCGGCACGAGGAACAGGCGAAATTGCAGGCCGCCGAGGAAGAGCGCAAGCGCGCCGAGGAAGAGCGCTTGCGCCTCGAAGCCGAGGCCGCGATACAGACCGCTGCGAACGGCGACGCGCCGGCTCCTCCGGCCGCGCGCGAAGCCGCCGCTGCGCCCGCACGCCGCCACGAAGCCAAGCCGCCGCGTGCCAAGGAAGAGGCGCAGCCGGCGCACAAGCACAAGCGCCACGGTTCGCACCGCATGCGCGAAGAAGGCGACGAGGATGCCCTGAAGGTCACGCGCTATGTCGGCGGCGAGTTGCACCTCACCGACGCCGAACGCGCACGCCGTTCCACCCGCAAGAAACCGAAACAGAAGATCGATCTGTCGCAGCTCACCACGCAGCACGCGTTCTCCCGGCCGACCGCGCCGGTCACGCGCGAAATCGCGCTGGGCGATTCGATCGTGGTCGCCGATCTCGCGCAGAAGATGGCGGTGAAGGGCTCGGACGTGGTGAAGGCGCTGTTCAAGATGGGCGTGATGGCGACCATCAACCAGGTGATCGACAACGACACCGCGGCGCTGGTCGTGGAGGAACTCGGTCACACCGCGGTGCGCGCGGAGGAGAAGACCGCCGAAACCGCGCTCGCCGCGCACGCGGAAAGCGATGAGGGCGAGCGTACGCCGCGCCCGCCGGTGGTCACCATCATGGGCCATGTCGATCATGGCAAGACTTCGCTGCTGGATTACATCCGCCGCACGAAAGTCGCCGCGGGCGAGGCCGGCGGCATCACCCAGCACATCGGCGCATACCACGTGACCACGCCGAAGGGCGTGATCACCTTCCTCGATACACCCGGCCACGCGGCGTTCACCTCGATGCGCGCGCGCGGCGCGCAATCGACCGACATCGTCGTGCTGGTGGTGGCGGCCGATGACGGCGTGATGCCGCAGACGGTGGAAGCGGTGCAGCACGCGCGCGCGGCGCACGTTCCGATGATCGTCGCGGTCAACAAGATCGACAAGCCCGATGCCAATCCGGACACCGTGCGCAACGGCCTGATGCAGCATGAAGTGGTGCCGGAAGACCTGGGTGGCGACACGCAGTTCGTGCCGGTCTCGGCGAAGACGGGGCAGGGCGTCGATGCGTTGCTGGATGCGATCACGGTGCAGGCCGAGGTGATGGAACTCACCGCCGTGCCGGATGGCCGCGCCTCCGGCGTGGTGATCGAATCCAGCCTCGACAAGGGTCGCGGTCCGGTCGCGACCGTGCTGGTGCAATCGGGTGAATTGAAGCGTGGCGATTACGTGGTGTGCGGTGTCGAATACGGTCGCGTGCGCGCTCTGTTCGACGAAACCGGCAAGCAGGTCGAGGGCGCCGGACCGTCCATCCCGGTGCAGATGCTGGGGCTTTCCGGCGTGCCGGAGGCGGGCGACGAATTCGTGGTCGTCGCGGACGAGCGCCTCGCCAAGGACGTGGTTTCCGAACGCCAGGCCAAGCGTCGCGACCAGCGCCTGGTCACCCGCACCAACACGCTCGAAGACGTGATGGCGCAGATGGGCAAGGGCGAAGGCCAGCAGACGCTCAATCTCGTGATCAAGGCGGACGTGCAAGGTTCGGCCGAAGCCCTGCGCCAGTCGCTGACGGACATCAGCAACGACCTGGTCAAGGTCAACGTGATCGCCTCCGGTGTCGGCGGCATCACCGAATCCGACGCGACGCTCGCGGCGGCCTCGAAGGCGCTGATCATCGGCTTCAACGTGCGCGCCGATGCCTCCGCGCGCAAGATCATCGAAGCCAATGGCCTAGACCTGCGCTACTTCTCGATCATTTACGACGTGATCGATCAGGTGAAGCAGGTGGCGAGCGGTTTGCTCGGTGTGGAAATCCGCGAGGAAATCATCGGCATCGCCGAGGTCCGCGAGGTGTTCCGTTCGTCGAAATTCGGCGCGATCGCGGGCAGTCGCGTGGTCGAAGGCACGGTCAAGCGCCACAAGCCGATCCGGGTGTTGCGCGACAACGTGGTGATCTTCGAGGGCGAACTGGAATCGCTGCGCCACTACAAGGAAAACGTCAACGAAGTGCAGAATGGCATGGAGTGCGGCATAGGCGTCAAGCAGTACAACGACGTCAAGCCGGGCGACAAGATCGAGTGCTTCGAACGGATCGAGGTGGCCCGGACTTTGTGAGCGGCCAGACGGCGAGCGGTCGGCGGCAAGCCTCCAAGCGCTTCTGCTCACCGCTCTTCCGCTGACCGCTCACATTGCGATTTCCATGCCTTCGCACTCCTTCCACCGCACCGACCGCATCAACGCCGAGCTGCGCCGCGAACTCGGCGCGCTGGTGCACGCGCTGGTGCGCGACCACGCGCTGCCGCAGGCCAGCGTGTCGGACGTGGAAGTCACGCGCGATCTCGATGTGGCCACGGTGTGGGTGACGGCGTTGCAGCCGGAGCGCTCCGCCGAAGTGGTCAAGGCGCTGAAGGAAGCGGCGAAGGATCTGCGCCACGAGCTGGCGCATACGATGCGCATGCGGCGCGTGCCGGAGCTGCGTTTCAAGTACGACGATTCGGTGGATCGCGGCGAGCGGATCGATGCATTGCTGCGCGAGGATGCGCAGGAGAAGAAGGCTTCCTCCGATCACGATCCCGAAGATTGAGCAGCCATGGACCAGCGCACGCCCATTCCCGCGCGCCACAAGGGTTTCAACCGCGCCGAAATCGTCGATCAGAACTTCACCGAATTCGTGCGCGAGTGGCGAGGCGAGGCGCAGCGTGCGCCGCGCGACGACGAGCCGGTGCTGCCGGGCAGCGCCTGCACCGCACGCGATTTCCGCGAGCTGTTCGAATCGCAACTGATCTCGCGTCACCTGGACCTGATGGCGCGCGTGCTGCGCGTGCAGAACAAGGTGTTCTACACCATCGGTTCGTCGGGCCACGAAGGCAATGCGATGGTTGCACGCCTGACGCGGCACACCGATCCGGCGTTCCTGCACTACCGCAGCGGCGCGTTCATGGCCGAGCGCTTCCGGAAGTTGCCCGGGATGGATCCCATCATGGATTCGGCGCTGTCGTTCGCGGCCAGCAAGGAAGATCCTGCGTCCGGCGGCCGCCACAAGGTGTGGGGCAGCAAGCCGCTGTGGGTATTGCCGCAGACTTCGACGATCGCATCGCATCTGCCCAAGGCATTCGGCACGGCGATCGCAATCGAACAGGCGCGGCGTATCGGGCACGAGTTGCCGATCCCGCAGGACTCCATCGCGATCTGCTCGTTCGGCGACGCGTCGTCCAACCACGCCACCGCGCAGACGGCTTTCAATGCCGCGGGCTGGACGGCGTACCAGAAACTTCCGGCGCCCGTTCTGTTCGTGTGCGAGGACAATGGCATCGGCATCTCGGTGAAGACGCCGAGCGGCTGGATCGCGCGCAATTTTGCGGAGCGCCGTGATCTCGACTATTTCTACGCGGACGGTCTCGACCTCGCCGAAGGCTACGCGGGCGTGCAGCGTGCGGTCGAACACTGCCGCACCACGCGCCGTCCGACCTTCCTGCATCTGCGTACCATGCGCGTGATGGGCCACGCCGGCACCGATTTCGAGATCGAATGGCGCTCGATCGAGGAGCTGGTCGCGCTGGAAGCGACCGATCCGTTGTTGCGCTCGGCCGCGATCGCGCTGGAGTCCGGATTGTATTCGCGCGAAGCGCTGCTGGAAGAATGCGAAGCGATCCGGAAGAAATGCTTCGCCGCGGCGGAAGAGGCAGATCGACGTCCGCGATTGATGACACTTGAGGAAGTGGTGAAGCCGCTGGCGCCTTACACGCCGAAAGCGGTCAAGGCCGAGGCAGGGCGTGCCGATTGCAGCGACAGGCGGATCGCGGTGTTCGGCGGCGAGAACAAGCTGCCGGAAAAGCTTCCCGCGCGGCACCTGGCGATCCAGATCAACCAGGCGCTGCACGACCTGATGGCGAAATATCCGGAATCGCTGCTGTTCGGCGAGGACGTGGCGCAGAAGGGCGGCGTGTACACGGTCACCAAGGGCCTGCACAAGGCGTTCAGGGGCGCGCGCGTGTTCAACACGCTGCTGGACGAGACGATCATCCTCGGCCTCGCGCAGGGTTACGCCAACATGGGGATGCTGCCGATTCCCGAGATCCAGTACTTGGCGTACTTCCACAACGCCTGCGACCAGATCCGCGGCGAGGCTGCGTCCTTGCAGTTCTTCTCCAACGACCAGTACCGCAATCCGATCCTGCTGCGCATCGCGTCGCTCGGATACCAGAAAGGTTTCGGCGGGCATTTCCACAACGACAATTCGATCGCCGCGTTGCGCGACATCCCGGGTCTGGTGGTCGGTTGTCCGTCGCGCGGCGACGATGCCGCGACGATGCTGCGTACGCTGGCAGCGCTGTGCAAGGTGGATGGGCGCGTGTGCGCGTTCCTTGAGCCGATCGCGTTGTACATGACAAAGGATCTGTACGAAGCCGGGGACGGCGCGTGGCAATTCGCTTATCCGCCACCGGACGAAGCGATGATCCTGGGCGAAGGCCGCGTCTACGACGAAGATGCGAGTGACCTGGTGATCTTCACCTTCGGCAATGGCGTGCCGATGGCGCTGCGCGCCGCGCGCGAAATCGAAAAGAAGCTGAACTGGAAGACGCGCGTGGTAGACCTGCGCTGGCTGGCGCCTTTGAACGACAAGTTCATTGCCGAACAGGCGAAGTCGGCGAAGCGCATTCTGGTGCTGGACGAAGGCCGCAGGAGCGCCGGCGTGGGCGAGGGCATCATCACCGCGATCGCCGAAGCGGGTTTCGGCAAGACGCCGTTGCGGCGCGTGGTCGGCGCAGATACCTACACGCCATTGGCCGGAGCCGCGCTGCTGGTGCTGCCGGGCGAAGCAGACGTGGTCGCGGCGGCGGAAGCGATGAAGTGAACGAAACCACTTCGGCCGATGCCGCGGCTT
>DASXWZ010000093.1:0-5372 GCA_036503375.1 Rhodanobacteraceae bacterium
TCCAGTAACCGCCGTAGTAACCGGCCACCACGCGCGCGGGAATTCCCGCCGCCCGCATCAGGAACGCGAACGCGCCGGCGTAGTGCTCGCAATAACCCTGCCGGGTACCGAACAGGAAATCGTCGACGCTGTCGCGGCCCAGCGGCGGCGCAGCGAGGTTGTAGGCGAAGCCGCCGTTGCGGAAAAGGTTCAGCGCCGCGCGGACGATCGCGGCGTCGTCATCGCCGTAGCGGGCGCGCCACGAACGCGCCAATGCGATCGCGCGCGGATCGAAATCCGCGGGCAACTGCAGTGCGGCGTTCCCGAGCGCCGGATCGATCCGCGGGGCGAGCATGTAGTTCGTCGCAGAGGTGACTTCGTACCGCACCGCCTCATCCACCGGCCGGCTGCGGTCCAGCGTCCGATCCGCGCCCAGTTGCGCACCGTCGGGTGCCGTGACAGGCACGTCCAGTGCGAACAGCCAGCGCTGGCGCGTGGGTTCGAGCGTGACCTCGTAGTGCGTCAATCCGCCGCGCAGGCGCACCGGCTGCGGAGCGGTGTTGCGGATGCCGGCAACACCGCGCAACCAGGCGCGGCCATCGAAATACCACAGCACCACGCCGCGGAAATAGCGCGCGGATTGCGGCGGCGGCTCGCCCTCGAAACCGACCCGCATCGCCGGGCTGTCGTCGATCAGCAGGTCGCGCATGTCGCCGGGTGCCATGTGGTCGCTCACGCCGGTGCGCGCCACATCCGCGCCCGGCGCGCCCCACAACGGCGTCGACAAGCGCGGCACGAACACGAATGCCAGCAGCGCCAGCGGCGAAGAGGCCAGCAACAGTCCGGCGCCGGGAACGAAGATCCGGAACAGGCGCCGTTGCGGTGCGTCTGCCTGCAGCGCACGCAGCGTCGCCAGTGCCGGCAGCAACGCGAGCGCGACCAGGAAAGTCATCGCGAGGGTTTGCGTGAACAGCAGTGCGCTCATCAGTACGAAGCAGCAGAAGCCGACCGTCATGCGGGCGTCGCGCTCGCGTTCGCTTTCCAGCAGTTTCAGCACCAGCAATCCGATCGCCAATGCCGTGCCCGGCGCGCGCCCGAACGGTATGTGGTAACTGGCTACGATCGCCAGCGGCAGCGCGATCAGCAAGGCGAAACGCGCCAGCGCGGGAATGTGGCCGCGCCGCGTGCGCCGTTGCAACCAGCGCAACAGCAGGAGCGCAGCCAGCGCCGCGCCCAGCCACGCCGGCGTGTGCGGCAGGTGCACGACCAGCGTGGAGGCGACGGTGAGGCACAGAAGGTCGAACGCTCGCGCGTCCAGCGGTTCGGCCGAATTCGTGCTGATGGCGTGTGCATTCACGTCGACGTCAGGGCAACAACGCCAACGCGGTCATGCAGCGGTGATAGTGCGCATGATCCGCCGCCGGCCCGAGCGCGTGGCCATCGGGCAAAACCAGCATCCAGATCCGTCCTGCCGCGTGGGCTTCGTGCACCCAGCCGGCCAGACGGCCGATGCGCATTTCGCGTTCGACGCCGTGCAGCATGCTCCACTCGAAGCGCTGCGGCGCGTCGTGCGCTGCGCTGTCCAGTTCGCGGATCAGCAAGCGGTCGTGTCGCGCGCTGGCTTTCCAGGCCACGCGCTTCAGCGGGTCGCCGAAACGGTATTCGCGCAGTTGCGCGTAGTCCTCCTCGCCGCGCTCGCGCCGCTGCCGATCGTCGGCGCTGGGTGGAGCAGGGAAGCCGGGCAGCGGACGCGGATACACCAGCGCGTCCTGTTCCGGAGCGATCCAGCTCCACGCGCGAAACAATCCGAACGGCTGCGTGCTGGCAATGCACATGCGCGGCACGCGTGTCCAACCCCGGCGCTCCGTCTGCATCGCGACCAACGCTTCGCCGCCACGCGGATCCAGCGAGAAAGAAAAGTGCTCATGGCCGATGTCGATGCGCAACGCGCGGCGCGCGCGGGCATCGGTGTCGAACTGCAGGTGCAGCGGCAAGGGGTCGCCGGCACAGGCCGGATCGGCACGTATCTGCGTCAGCCGCAATCCATCCAGCGCGCGAAAAGCGACCAGCATGCTGTTGACCACCGCGGCACCCAGCAGGCACGTCAGCAGCAATGCGGCATTGTTCTGGTAGTTCAATGCGCCCAGCAGCATCACCGCCAGCAGCAGGGCGAATCCCAGGCCCGAGCGCGTCGGCACGATGTAGATGCGTCGACGGTGCAGACGGATCGGCAATGTCTCCGGTGCGCGGGTGCGGGTCAGGGACGGCAACCGCCGTTCGGCGCGCGCAATCAACGCGTGCGCAAGGGTCATCTCAGCCCACCGTCGTTTCCGCCAACAACTTGCGCGCCAGCGCATCGCGATCGACTCCGCGCGCAGGCACCAGCCGGTGCGCGGCGACCGCGACGAATACCGCTTGCAGGTCTTCGGGAATCACGTATGCGCGATTGCCCAGCAGCGCCCAGGAGCGCGCGGCGGCCAGCAACGCCAAGCCGGCCCGCGGCGAGAGACCAACCCGCGCTTCCGGATGGCGGCGGCTGATCGACAGCAGCGCCTGCAGGTAATCGAGCAGGGCGGGGCTGGCCAGCACCGAACGCGCGTGCGTGCGCAGCAGGTCTATTTCCGCCACGCCAAGGCAGGGCGAAAGGCGGCCGATCAGTTGCGGCCGGTCCTCGCCGGTCAGCAGCGCGCGCTCGGCGTCGGCATTGGGATAGTCGAGCGACAAGCGCAGCATGAAGCGGTCGAGTTGCGAGTCCGGCAGCGGATAGGTGCCGGCGAGATCCTGCGGGTTCTGCGTCGCCACGACGACGAACGGCTGTGTCAACGCGCGGCTGATCCCATCCACCGTGACCTGGCCTTCGGCCATCGCCTCCAGCAGCGCGCTTTGCGTTTTCGGCGTGGCGCGGTTGATCTCGTCGGCCAGCAGCAGTTGCGCGAACACGGGGCCCGGATGGAAACGGAAGGTGCCGGTTTCGCGCTCGTAGACGCTGACGCCGATGATGTCCGAGGGCAGCAGGTCCGAGGTGAACTGGATGCGCTGGAACGCCATCCCCAATGTCGCGGCAAGCGCGTGCGCCAGCGTGGTCTTGCCCACGCCCGGCACGTCTTCCACCAGCAGGTGGCCGCCGGCCAGCAGGCAGGCGAATGCGAGGCGCACCTGGTGTGACTTCCCCAGCAGGACGTTGTTGACCTGCGTCAGCGCCGAATCCAGCCGCTTGCGGAGGTCGGGTGCGAGTTGAGCTTCGGCGGATGCATCGGGTGCGGTAACGGTGGTGTCCATTAGGGTCTGTTAACGCTATCCCAAGCGAGCCGCGTTGCTTCCGCAGCGGTTGTCAGACAAGGCGCGGCGCAGGGCCATGGCACTTCCATGGTCAAGCCGCGCAACGCAGTATGGCGGCCGCTGCGGAGCAACCCGGAGGGCCGTGGCCCTTTGCCCGCATGGCTGCGTCATCACTCGTCGCTGTATCGACATACACCTTCCTCGTTCTTCCTTGCCCTGCAGACAAAGGGCCGACGGCGCGGCCGTTTGGGATAGTGCTAACAGACCCTTATCACCGAGGGTCTTTGGCGTTTCCAGTGTAAGCGCGACAGGGTGACCGCTGCGCGATCAAGGCAGATCCAGACCGGCCTCGCGCAGCAGCCGCGCCAGCGCGATCAGCGGCAGGCCGATCAGCGCGGTCGGGTCTTCGCTCTCGATTTTTTCGAACAGCGCAATGCCAAGCGCCTCCGCCTTGAAGCTGCCGGCGCAGTCGAACGGCCGCTCGCGTTCGAGATAACGCTGGATTTCGTTTTCGCTGAGTTGCCGGAAGCGCACCCGGGTCAGGTCACGAGTCCACCTGCCGGGTTCGCCGCGCGCGTCGATCACGGATACGGCGGTATGGAACCGCAGCTCGCGGCCGCTGCATGCACGCAGTTGTTCGCGCGCGATCGCGAATTCGCCCGGCTTGCGCAGCACGCGGCCATCCAGTTCGGCGACCTGGTCTGACCCGATCACCAACGCGCCGCCCTGGCTTTTCGCCACCGCGGAGGCCTTCGCTTTGGCCAGTCGCGAAGCGCGATCGGCCGGTGCTTCGCCCGGCATCGGGTCTTCGTCGACCTGCGGCGCGACGCAGTCGAAATCGTGCAGCAGTCGGCGCAGCAGTTCGGCGCGGTAGCGCGAGGTGGAAGCCAGTACCACGCGCGGAGAAGGCGCGCTCATCGCTGCGAGAGATCCTCGATGCGTTCGCGGACCGCAGTCTCCAGCGCGCGCTGCGCGGAGTCGAGCGCGGCGAGCTGTTCGCTCAACGAGGCGCGCGCTTTGTCGATCGCGGCGACCGCGGCATCGAGCTCATGCTGATTGGCGTCGTCAGCCTGGTCGCGCAACCACAGGCGATGCTCCAGCAGGCCCCGCAGTGCCGCATCCACCGCCGTGCGCGCGTCGGCTTCGCCGGCCGTGGGAACGCCGGGGGCCACGTTCACCGAGCCGTGCGCGCGTTCGAGGCGGGCGCGGCACTCCTTCAAATCATGTTCGAGGGCATCGGCGCCCCGGTACAGCGCGCGCAGGGCAAGGCGGCGGCGGGCCTGCCGGCGCATGAAGACGATGACCGCCAGCAGCGCGACGATAACGCCCAGGCCGGCGAGGGCGGGCAGCAGGGCGAGCAGGCGGGTGTAGGAGTCCGGAGTCACGGAAAACCTGGGGCGGCCGGGCACACAGTCTGCACGATCCGGGCCAGTGCGTCTGCGACGGCGTTCCGGCGTGGACGCGGCCCTGCAATCTCGTTAAAATTGCGCGCTTATGTCCGCGACACTGCCAGACCGCGTCGATGCCGGGCGCATGGTGGCGGCGCGGCGGGCGTTCCGCGGCAGCCTGCCGGTTTCTTCACTGCACCGGTTGGCCGAAGCCGTCAAGGACGATCGCGGCGAAGTGACCTACGAACTGGAGTTCGGCCGCGATCAGCTCGGCGTTTCGTATTTGGCTGTGCGAACGCAGGCGCGGTTGAGCCTGGAATGCCAACGCACGCTGGAAATTTTCGAACATCCGCTCGATCTCGACGTGCGATTGGGTTTGATCGAGCATGAACGCGACGAGGCGGGATTGCCAGCGGGTTACGAACCGCTGCTGCTGGAAAACGGCACGCTGCAACCGATGCGGGTGATCGAAGACGAATTGCTGCTGGCGCTGCCGGCCTTTCCGGTCAAACCGGGCAGCGAATCGGAAGCGGAATCGCGAGACGAGGCGCCGGAGGATGCGCCCTCGCGCGAAGGGAATCCTTTCGCGGTATTGCGCGAACTGAAAAAACATTGATATGCGATCGTCCGCGATCGCGGAAGATCAAAACGCGGCCATCGAGGTCGCACCTTTCAACAAAGCAGGTAACCACCATGGCCGTCGCCAAAAGTCGCAAATCCCCTTCC
>DASXWZ010000094.1:0-2059 GCA_036503375.1 Rhodanobacteraceae bacterium
ATCAAGACGCCGCCGGACGCAAGCGAGGAAGCCGAGCGTGCCTTGGGCGAAATCCTCGACATCCTGGCGGTGCGTTCGGGCCATGATTTCCGCCAATACAAGCGCGCCACGGTGCTGCGTCGGATCGAGCGCCGCATGCAGGTCAACCTGCTCAAGGACCTGACCGGCTACCGCGAATTCCTGAAGACGCACACGGAGGAAACCCCCGCGCTGCTGGACGACATGCTGATCGGCGTCACCAATTTCTTTCGCGACCGCGAGGCCTTCGATGCGCTGGAACGCGAGGCGATCCCGGAGCTGTTCCACCACGTGCACGGCTCGGAGCAGGTGCGCGTGTGGGTGCCCGGCTGCGCCACCGGCGAGGAAGCCTATTCGATCTCGATGCTGCTGGCCGATTACGCCGAAACGCTGGCCGCGCCGCCAATGTTTCAGGTGTTCGCCAGCGATATCGATGAAGCGGCGATCGCCTGGGGCCGCGCCGGGGTGTATCCGGAATCGATCGTCACCGACGTCCCGCCTGCGCGATTGCGGCAGTTCTTCAACAAGGAACAGCACCGTTACCGCATCAACAAGGGCATCCGCGACCGCGTGCTGTTCGCGTTGCATAACGTGCTGCGAGATCCACCGTTCTCGCGCTTGGACCTGATCAGCTGCCGCAACCTGCTGATCTATCTCGATCGCGAAGTTCAAACAAAGCTGCTGGAAATGTTCCAGTTCGCACTGCGGCCTGGTGGCATGCTGTTTCTCGGCTCGTCCGAATCGGCCGACGCGGCCACTTCCCATTTCGATGTGGTGGACAAGAAGCACCGCATCTATCGTTCGCGCGCGCAGGCGCGCAGCCCCCGGCAACTGGCGATGCTGCCGATTCCGGCGGCCGGTATGGCACCACCGGCCGGGGCTTCAGTGCAACGGCGCGATCAACGCGGCTTCAGCTTTGCCGATGTGCACCAGCGCGTGCTGGAGTTCTATGCCCCGCCCTCGGTAATCGTGGACCGCGACGGCAACATCGTGCATCTCTCCGACCGCGCCGGTCGTTATCTGCGCTTCGCCGCCGGCGAACCCACCCGTAACCTGATCGCGGTCGCAGATCCAGCGCTGCGCGTCGAACTGCGCAGCACGCTGTTGCAGGCCGTGCACAGCAACAAGAGCGTGGAAACGCGCGTCAAGATCGAGCAAGAAGACAAACCTAGGCGCTTTGTCAACATCATCGCGCGGCCGTTCCGCGATCCTGAAGCGGGCGCCGAATTCGTGCTGGTGCTGTTTGATGAGGTCGAAGACGCGCTCGGCGCCAATCTGGAATCGGCCTCCGACGGTGGCGAACAGAAAAGCGCGGTGCTTCAGAACCTGGAGGAGGAATTGCAGCGCACACGCGCGCATCTGCAGGCGACGATCGAGCAGTACGAAACCTCCAACGAAGAACTGAAAGCCTCCAACGAGGAATTGCAGGCGATCAACGAAGAGCTGCGTTCGACGACCGAGGAACTGGAAACCAGCAAGGAAGAGCTGCAATCGGTCAACGAGGAGCTGATCACGGTCAACTTCGAGCTGAAGAGCAAGGTCGAGGAGCTGGCGAAAGCCAATGACGACCTGCAGAATTTCATCGCCTCCACCGACATCGCCACGCTGTTCGTCGATCCGGGTCAGCGCATCAAGCGCTATACCCCACCGGTCACCGGGATCTTCAACATCATCCCGAGCGACGTCGGTCGGAGTTTGCTGGACATCACCGGTCGACTGGACTATCCGCAACTGGCCGACGATGTGCGCGCCGCGTTCGACCTGCTGCGGCCGGTCGAGCGGGAGGTGCGCAGCGCAGATGGGCGCTGGTACGTGGTGCGTGTGCTGCCGTACCGCACCGCCGAGAACCGCATCGATGGCGCGGTGCTGACCTTCATCGACACCACCTCCTTGCGGCACGCCGAAGAACACATCAATTCGCGCGAAAGGCAAATGCGGCTGGGCGCGGAAAGCGCGCCGGGATACGCCATCATCGTCAGCGATGATGGAGGCAAAGTCACGGCGTGGAACTCGGGCG
This sequence comes from Rhodanobacteraceae bacterium, assembly GCA_036503375.1. Taxonomy (GTDB): domain Bacteria; phylum Pseudomonadota; class Gammaproteobacteria; order Xanthomonadales; family Rhodanobacteraceae; genus 66-474. Next base: position 2,036 of record DASXWZ010000094.1, read on the forward strand.
CGGAGAGACTGTTCGGCTGGAGCG
>DASXWZ010000095.1:0-7175 GCA_036503375.1 Rhodanobacteraceae bacterium
AGCAGGTCATGCGATCCTGGTAGATGTGCAGGCTGACCGTGGTGGTTTCGTCGCTGGGGTTGCGAATGGTGTGATATTCGTGCGGCGGGATCAGGCTGCCCGCCGAACCGGCGCCGGCCTGGATCGCACCGGCGGGACGGAAGCGATAACGGCGCTCGTCGTGCTCGAGCAGTTCGTACTGCACCACTTCGAGTTCGCCGCGCCATACGCCTTCAACGCACCACATCCCGTGATGGTCGTGGATCGGCGTGCCCTGGCCGGGACTCCAGGTCATCGCCACTACGCAGTAACCGTGTTCTTCGCTGCGGTAAAGCTCGCGGCGGGCGTAATGGTCGGCGCAACATTCGAGCACGCAAGGAGGCAGCTCGACATCGCTGGTCCGGATCATCCGGCAGAGGGCGTCGCGCAATGCGCGCGTGACCTGCGCGGCATCCGGTTGCGTGACCGCCGAATCGAGCGCGTCGATCAGTTTGCGGCGGCCGGGGAAATCGATGGCGAGCATGGTGTGAGCTGATGCCGTCTGGTGATGGGCATTCTAGCAGCCCGCTTTCCTACAAGGTCTGCATGAACGCGCCGATCGCCGCGCCGAACCGCGTCGTATCGACCAGAAACGCATCGTGCCCTTGCGGCGAATCCAGCCCGGCGAAATCCACGACCGCGCCGCCGGCGCGCAGTCCCTCGGCGATTTCCTGCTGCTGTTCCAGCGGGAAGAGAATATCGGTTTCCACGCCGATGACCAGTGCGCGTTCCAGTCTGATGCGCGCCAGTCCCGCGCGCACAGCGCCGCCGGGTTCGCTGCCCGCATCGGGGCCGGCGTATTCGGCGATGTCGAACCAGTCCGCCGAACGCGAGAGGTAGAGATAGCTGTTGGGGTCGAATGCGCGCACGAAGCGCTTGGCGTGCGCATTGAGGTAAGACTCGACCTGGAATTCCGCGCCGAACGGTTCCCCCTCGCGCTGCTCGGGATCGAGGCGGATGCGACCGAAGCGCCCGCTCCATTCGATCGCGGAGCGATATGTGATCACGCCGAGTTTGCGCGCGATGCTCATGCCGGTTTCCGGAAAGTGCTCGTCGTCGTAATTGCCTTCGTTCCAGTTCGGGTCGAGGCGGATGGCTTCGCGCTGCAGCGAACGGATCGCGATGGCGAACGGCCGCGCCTGCGGTGCGGTCGACACCGAGACGTACGCGCGCGCGCTGCCGGGATGATGGATCAAGTAACCGAGCGCCGACATGCCGCCGATCGAGCAGCCGATCACTGCCGCCAGCCGTTCGATCCCGAGTCCGAATACCAGCTCGAACGCACTGTTGCCGACGTCTTCCAAAGTCAATTCCGGAAAATCCAGCCGGTAGGTTTTTCCGGTTTCCGGATCGATCGACGCCGGTCCGGTCGAACCCTTGCAACTGCCCAGCGAGTTCACGCAGATCACGAACCAGCGATCCGTGTCGATGGCCTTGCCGGACCCGACGATGTCTTCCCACCAGCCGGGCGTGTCGTCGATCGCGCTGCGCGCGGCATGCGCACTCGGCGACAGGCCGGTGAGGATCAGCACCGCGTTGTCGCGCACCGCGTTCAATTCGCCCCAGGTTTCGTAACTCAGGCGCGCGCCGGTGAGCGCGCCGCCGCGCTTCATGCGGAACGGCGAGGGCAGGGCGAAATACTGGCGGGCATCGGCCATCGCGATCGGGACGCGCTTCAGGAACCGCGCACTTTAGCGGCCGGGTGACGCGAGGCCAAGTGACGCATCGGCCCGCGAGCGTCCTTTGCGAGCGGCTTTGCCGATGCGTCATCCTGGCGAAAGCCGGGATCCGGATCATCAATGAACATGATCGACCGTCAGCACGACCGGCTGCTTCGCATCGGTCGTCGTCTGCACCGGCTGCGATTCCAGATCGCCCGCGTGCGGCAGCGCATCTCCGGATTTGCTGATCCGCGCAGAGACCTGCACGCGCGGGAACGACGACAACTTCAACTGCGGCGTCATCGCCATGGCATCGGTCAGCGAGACCTTCGCCGGCAGCGCAGAGGCCTTCAGGCGCGCAACCGCCAGCGGCATCGGCGGCCCGTCGACCGCGCGCGCGAACACGAACAGCGAATCGCCCGGTGCAACCTTGTCCGCCAATTTCGGGTCGAGTTTCACCTGCACGACCAGCGCGACCGGAGCGGGCGCACTCGCGCCTGCGGCACTCGCGGCGTTTTCGGAATTCACGTCCGTCGCGGCCGCGGTTTGCGCGATCGCCTCGGCCTGTGCTTGCGTCTTGCCGTGCGCTCGCGCTTGCGCCATCGCGATTTGCGCATTCACCGCAGACGCGAGCTTCGAATCCGCCGGCAACAGTTTCGACAGGCGTTGCCAGCGCGAAGCGGCTTCCTCGTAACGGCCGAGCTGGTAATCGCTGATGCCCAGCAGCCAGAGTCCGCGCTGGTGATCCGGTTGCAATGCGACCGCGTGCTCCAGCAGCTTGCGCGATTCGCCTTCGATGCGGTGATCGGCGCGCGCCTGCGCATCGGCCTCCGCGTAGGCGACCATGATGTCCGGGTCGCCCGGCTTCAGTTTCAGTGCCTGGCCGAACGCGTCGCGCGCATCGCTCAACCGACCCATCGAGGTATAGGCCTGCGCCAGCAGCACCCAGCCTTCCGGATGATTCGGCGATCGATCCAATTTGGTGCGCAGTTCCGCCGTGGCTTCGGCGAGAGCCCTGCCGCCGTTCGTTGCTTGCGGTTGCAACGCCTGCGGTGCACCGAACATGACATACAGGCCGACTGCGGCGATCGGCAGAGCGAACACCAGCACCAGCGCCAGCACGAACGGCGCGCGGGCGCGTCCCGCGCGCCGGCCGGCACGCAGCAGCGGTACTGCCGCGCAGGCCAACGCCGCGGCGAGCATCAGCGCCGCGACACAATAGAACCAGAGGCTCACCAGTCATCCCCCGTTTCGTTCGCCGCGATCTGCGAGGCAGGTTTCGATCGCTTGCGCAGCAAGACGATGACGACGATGCCGCCGGACAACACCAGCGCCGGCGGAGCGAACCACAGCGCCACGGTCGATGCCTTCAGCGGCGGATCGTACAGCACGAAATCCGAATAGCGCGCGACCAGGTATTGCTTGATCTGCTCGTCGCTCTTGCCGGCTTGCATCATTTCGAAAATCCGGTGGCGCAGATCTTTCGCGAGATCGGCATTGGAGGCATCCAGGCTTTCGTTCTGGCAGACCATGCAGCGCAACTGCGAAGTGAGATGCTGGAAGCGCTGCCGCTGCGCATCATTCTTGAACGGCAGCGGATCGATCGCGAAAGCGGCCACGCTCACGAGTAGCGCGAATACGCACGCGAGCATGATCATTGCGCGTCTCATCGCGCTGCACCCTGCGCCGACCTGATCGCCGGTTCCAGCTCCTGCGCGATCACTTGGGCTGTCAGCGGGCCGATGTGCTTGTAGCGGATCACGCCCGTCGCATCGACCAGAAAAGTTTCCGGAGCGCCGTACACGCCGAAGTCGATCGCCGTTGCGCCGCTCTGGTCGGCCAGCACCCGGTGATAGGGATCGCCGTGTTGCGCCAGCCACGCCTTCGCATCCGTCGGCTTGTCCTTGTAGTCGTAGCCGATCAGCGGAACGCCGAACTTGTTCGAATATTCCATCAGCACGGGATGCTCGTCGCCGCAGGCGAAACACCAGCTCGCGAACACGTTGATCAGGTACGGTTTGCCCAGCAGATCTGCCTTGCGCACGCGCTGCGCGGGGTCGTCCAGTCGCGGCAGGTCGAATGCGGGCACGGGCTTGCCGATCAGCGGTGAGGGCACGTAACTGGCGTCGTGGTGCTCGTTCCAGACGATGCCGACGCCGAACAGCACGACCAGCAGGGTGAACACCGCGAACGGGATCAGCCGCGCCTTCATGCGTGGTGTTCGACGGGCCGCGTTGCGATCGGTGGCGCTTCGGTTTCGGCTTGCGTCACATCGCGCCGTAAGCGAAACCTCTTGTCCGCCGCTGCGCAGAAGCCGCCCAGCATCATCAGCAGGCCACCGGCCCAGATCCAGCGCACGAACGGCTTGTCGTAGATGCGCAGCGCCCAGCCGCCGTTGCCGATCGGATCGCCCAGCGAGACGTAAAGATCGCGAAACACGCCCGGATGGATCGAAGCCTCGGTTTGAACCTGCCCGCGCGGATAGGTGCGTTTCTGCGGGTGCAGCGTGACGATCGTCTCGCCGTCCCTCGAAACCTCGACCGTGCCCTGCTGCGCCAGCCAGTTGGGTCCCTGCGTTTCATCGACGCCGTTGAAGCGGAAGTCGTACGCGCCGACGTGCGCGTTCTGTCCGGGTGAGAGCGCCACATCCTGTTCGATGCTGAGGCTGCGCGTCAGGATCGCGCCGGCGATGAACACGCCGACGCCGACGTGCGCGCACAACATGCCGAACATCTCCAGCGGATAGCGTTTGCCGCGCGGCGCTTCCTTCCAGCGCTTGATCGCGTAGATCGCCGTGCCGCTCAATACATACGTTGCCGCCGTCACGCCCAGCAGCGGCATGAAACCGCGCGCGCCGAGTATCCAGCCGATGATCCCCGCAAGAATCGCCAAGCCGACAATGCGCATCGCCGCGCGTCTCCACACCGCGATGTCGGCCTTGCCCCAGCGCGACAGCGGCGCGAACGGCAACGCCAGCACCAGCGGCGTCATCAGCAGCATGAACAGGAAACCGAAGTAGGGCGCGCCGACCGAAATGCGGCCGATGTCCAAAGCTTCACCGACCAGCGGATACAAGGTGCCCAGCAGTACCGTCGCCGCCGCCACGGTCAGCATCAGGTTGCCGATCAGGACGAGCGTTTCGCGCGAGGCGAGCGCGAAGGGTTTGCCGCCAGCGACCTTCTGGGCGCGCAGTGCGTACAGCAGCAGCGATCCGCCGACCACCACCGCGAGGAAGCCGAGGATGAAGACGCCGCGCCTGGGATCGGCCGCGAACGAATGCACCGAGGTCAAAACGCCGGAACGCACCAGGAACGTTCCCAGCAGTGACAGCGAGAAAGCGAAAATCGAAAGCAACAGCGTCCACGCGCGCAATCCGCCGCGCTTGTCGGTCACGGCCTGCGCATGGATCAATGCGGCGCCCACAAGCCACGGCATGAAGCTCGCGTTCTCCACGGGATCCCAGAACCACCAGCCGCCCCAGCCGAGTTCCGAATACGCCCACCAGCTCCCGGCGACGATGCCGGCGGAGAGGAATCCCCACGCGACATTGGTCCACGGTCGCGACCAGCGCACCCACGCCGAGTGCAGTTCACCGCCGAGCAGCGCCGCGATCGCGAACGCGAAGGCCACGCTGAAGCCGACGTAACCCATGTACAGCACCGGCGGATGCATGATCAGCCCGGGATCCTGCAACACCGGATTCAGGTCGGCGCCATCGACGGGCGCCGGCATCAGGCGTGCGAACGGATTGGACGTCGTCAGCGAAAACAGCAGGAAGCCGAACGCGACGAAACCGAGCACGCCGAGCACGCGCGCGTGGAAACGCTCCGGCAGTTTGCCGCCCAGCGCCGCGACCGCCAACGTCCACACATCGAGGATGAAAACCCACAAGAGCAGCGAGCCCTCGTGCGCGCCCCACACGGCGGGAAAGCGATACCACCACGGCAATTGCAGGTTGCTGTTCTGCGCGACGTAGGCGACCGAGAAATCCTGCACCAGGAACGCGTAGGTCAGGACTCCGAACGCCATGCCCACGAACACGAATTGCCCGACCGCCAGCGTCCGCGCCGTCGCCATCAGCGGCTTGTTGTCGCGCCACGCGCCGAAGATGGGCAGCGCGCATTGCAGCGCCGCCAGCAGCAGCGCAAGGATCAGTGCCAGTTGGCCGAGTTCCGGAATCACCGTGCGCCGCCGCCCTGCGCAGCCGCGGGAATCCGATGTTCGGCTTTCGCCTTGGCGATCGCATCGGCCACTTCCTTGGGCATGTAGGTCTCGTCGTGCTTGGCCAGGACTTCGGTCGCGTCGAATTCGCCGCCGCGCATGCGGCCGGTGGTGATCACGCTCTGACCTTCGCGAAACAGATCGGGCAGGATGCCGGTATATTGCACGCGCATGTCCTTGAAGCGGTCGGTCACGGTGAAATCGGTAGTCAGCGTGCCCGTCACGCGATGAATACTGCCTTCCTTGACCACGCCGCCGAGGCGGAAGCGGGCGTGCAGCGGCGCGTGCCCCGACTCCACTTCGGAAGGCGAATACAGATAGGTCATGTTCTGTTGCAGCGCGAACACCGTCAGTGCGATGGCGATTCCGACCGCCAGCACGATCAGCGAAACGACGATCAGCCGGCGCTTGCGGACGGCGTTCATGCCGAGGCTCCTTCCCGCTGTCCGGGCGTTTGTGCCGAACGCGCGCGCCGAAGTTGCTCGCGCGCGATGCGGCCACGCAATTCGTTGATGAGTTGACGGCGGCGGAATGCCGGTGCAATCCAGTCCCAGGCGAGCACGATGAAGAACACCGCGTAGGCTGGCCACACGTACAGCCCGTAACCTCCCATTGCGAAAAACTCATGCATTGGCGTTCTCCGCGACGAGTTCCCGAGCCCAATCCTTGCCGCCTTCGATCGCCAGCAACCCGACCCGCGCACGGCCCAGCAGGCTGGCGAAGAAGTACAGGTGCGTGGCCAGCGCCATCAGCAGCAGTGGCCACAGCATGTCGGCGGAAATGTGCGACTTGCCGAACAGGTTGACGGTCGAACCCTGGTGCAGCGTGTTCCACCACACCACCGAGTAGTGCACGATCGGCAAATTCACGATGCCGATCAGGGCCAGCAGCGAAGCCGCGCGCGCCGCGCGACGGCGATCCTCGATCGCGTTGAACAAACCGATCACGCCGAAATAGAGGAACAGCAGCACCAGTTCCGAAGTCAGCCGTGCATCCCAGGTCCACCACGTGCCCCACATCGGCTTGCCCCAGAGCGATCCGGTCACCAGCGTGATGAAGGTGAACGCCGCGCCGACAGGCGCGCATTCCATCGCGATCACTTCGGCGAGCTTGATCCGCCACACCAGCGCGACGAGTGCGGCAACCGCCATGCAGCCGTACGCGAACAGACCCATCCACGCGCAGGGCACGTGGATGAAGATGATGCGATAGGCGTCGCCCTGCTGGTAGTCGGGCGGCGCCAGCACCAGTCCGCCGTACAGGCCCATCCCACCG
>DASXWZ010000096.1:0-4383 GCA_036503375.1 Rhodanobacteraceae bacterium
TGATGTCGCGGATGATCGCCTGGCGCACCACCTTTTCGCCCCACACGGTGAGGCTGCTGTGCGTTTCCACCGGCCGGGTGCCGTGCGCGCCGCGCAAGGCACCCACGCCGACGCCTTCGCGGCCGACCGATTTCGCAAACAGATCCGCGAAGGCCGTGCCCGGCACCTCGCGCGGATCGCGGCCCAGCCAGTTCGATGCGGTGCGGTTGGCATCCAGGATGCGACCACTGTTTTCCTCCACCATCACGATCGCGTCGGCGGCACTGTCGAACAGCAACCGGTAACGCTCTTCGCTGCCGCGGATGCGCGCGAGCGTGCGGCGGGCCATCAGCAGCCAGAGAAAGACGGCCAGCACCGCCGAAGTCGAAACGCCCGCGAACAACACCTTTTCCACCCAGACCGCACCGTTGGCGATGTCGACCGAGAACGCGGTGCTGTGCGGCTGGATGTAGTCGTTGATGATGTCGATGCGGTTGCGCAAATGCGCGACGTCGGCCGCTGAGAACGGGCCGGTCGTGTACGCGCGGTGCAATTGCTGCGCGATGCCCAGCAATTCCATCGTCCGGTTGTCGACCAGTTTCCACTCGCGCAACGCGTCGCGCATGTACGGCGCATTCTTGAAATGCGCGAGCGCGAAGATCACGCTCGGGATCGCCACGGGCATGGCATGCGCCCGGCGCAGGACGTCCTCCACCCTGTCGTATTCGAAATGTCCGGACTGGACCGTATCGCGAGCCCAGCGATAGGAAGAGAGAACCAGATAATTGCGCTGGAAGCTGGCGTACTTGGCCGGATCGCCGGTTTCGGCATAGACGACCAGATCGACCGCCACCTGTTTCTGCGCCTTGGACCAGACGCTCTCGCCGTTGAGAAAACCGGCGAGAGCCATCTGCGCCTGCAAAGCCCCCCAGGTCAGGAGGAGGATGAACGCGACCAGCGCCACCAGCCCATAGGCCAGCGGCATGAGGCGGCGTAGAAGTGGATCCCTGTAGGGGTTGGAGGGGCCGCGCATGGCTCCGTTCGTCTAGATGCGCTGTGTGAACCCCTCCTCATGCACATTGCGTACCACCTCACGCCGCAACGGCCTCGTAGATGGCTCCGCCCTCTATCGCATGGGCTGGCCGTACGCAGCGGTCTGCCAGGATCCTCATGCTGGTGTAGCTGCGCTTGACGCACTCGCTGATGTGCGCCACTTCCTCTGAACGCGGCGAACTGCCCAGCAGGGTGCAGACGATTTCCAGCGCCTCCCAGGGGTGCGTGTCGTCGTACGCCGCGTGCAACTGCAGCCAGCGCAACGTGGCCTTGCGCGTGTTCTGCGGGAAGTTGTCGTGGTATTCGCGGCTGTCGTAGAGGATCTGCGACCACTCACCCGTCGCCCCCTCGATCGCGTAATTGGTGGCGGCGATGCCAGCGGCCAGCGAGCCGCGGCTGCTGATCTCCTCGCACCAGTTCGCCAGCACCTGCGTGCCGTGCGGCGCGGACTCGTGCAGCACGCGCGCACGCGTAACGCCTTCGCCGTCGGCCCAGTCCAGCCAGTATTCGGCGTGGTTCTGCTCGACGCGGATGTTGCGGACCAGCCAGCGACGGGCGAGGTTGTCGCCTTCGCTGCGGCCGAAACGGGTCTTCAGCAGGCTCTGCGCCATGTAGCCGGGAAAACGTTCGATCACGGGCCAGATACCGACCATGAAATTGGCCATGCCGTCCACGCCCAATGTATTGGTGCGCATCAGGTCCCACAGCTCATGGTTGGTGACGGTGCGTTTGACACGATCGCAGTCGGCGACCATGTCCTGCGCCCACTGCGGATAGCTGCTTATCTCCGTCAGGGGGCCGGAAAGTTGGAAACGGGGGTTCATCGGATGCTCCTCGGGGCTTCACCGGTTTTTGTTGCTGCGCCGGATTGTGCGGCCGGATGCCGCGTGCCGGCTCCATCCGGCAGCGCAGCATGCCGGAGGAGATACTGACGAAACGGTGCGTGGGCACAGCGAGTGTGCCGATGGAGATTCCCCGCGCCGGGTCAGACGTTCCGGCGGACAATAACGTACGCCATGGCATGGCTTACGGCAAGTGTTTGATGCGCCTGCCCGGTCATCCGGCCCTGTCCGAGCGTTCATGGGGGCCGGCGCAGACTGGAGTCAACCACCAAAAGGAGGTCGATCCCATGGAACGGGTGCTCCGTCTTGTCGCCCTGCCCCTTGCCTTGGCAGTGCCGTTGGCCGGGCAGGCCCAGAATGCTTTCGTCGTCGCCGATACCACGCTGCGCGCCGGCCCGGCGCCCGAATACCCCGACATCACCCTGCTGCCTTATGGAACCTGGGTGGACGTGCAGGGGTGCGTCGGGGGTTGGGAGTGGTGCGACGTCATCGTCGACGGCGACCGCGGCTGGCTCCCCGGCGACTACATCGGCTACGAATACCAGGAGCAGCCTGTGCTGCTGGTGGATTACGGCCCCCGCATCGGCATTCCGATCGTGTCTTTTTCGATCGCCACTTACTGGGACAGCCATTATCGTGACCGGCCGTTCTATCGCGAGCGCGACCGGTGGTATCACCGCCGCATCGTGCGCGCCGCGCCTCCGCCGCCGCCCAAGCCACCGGGTGGCTGGCGCGTGCCGCCGCCGCCGCATGCGGGCGGCGGCCACCACGAGAACCCGCCGAACCCGCCACGCGTGCCGGTGAATCCCGCGCACGCGCCGAATGGCGAACATCACGCGACATCACCCAAGCCGCCGCACGTGCCGGTCTATGCACCCAAGCCCGCGGGCGAACCGGACAACGCTCCGCTACCGCCACCCCAGCACGGACCACCCGTGCATCCCTCGCATCCGGCCAGCAGCGCGAGCCACGGCCAGCGCCCGCCCGAACAGAATCCCAAGAAAAAGAAAGACCACAATGCCGACGAGAGCGACGACGGCCATTGACGCCGCGCTTCGTTGCGCATGACATCGTCGAACCGCAGGCCTCGTGGCGAGCACGAGGCCTGCTCGTGCGTGGATCACGTACGCGCATCGAAGCCGGGGATGCGGGTTTTCGCGGCCGTGTGCGTCTTACATGATCACAAGCCGTTCGCGCGCGCGGCGTGATATACGAGCGGATGGGCAAAAAAGGGAGGCGCACGATGTTCGAGGGTCATCGCAAATTTCCGGCCCGCCACGCGCGCGCCTTGGCCGCGCTGGTGCTGGCGACTGCATTCGCCGGGGGCGCCGCCCGGGCGCAGGATCAGCACGCCCGCCTGCAGGCCGAGGCCCAGCGCGTCACGATCACCCGCGACGACTGGGGCATCGCGCACGTGCATGGCCGGACCGATGCGGACGCGGTGTTCGGCGCGATCTACGCGCAGGCCGAGGACGACTTCAACCGCGTCGAGACGAACTATCTCACCGCGCTGGGATGGACCGCGCAGGCTGAAGGCGAAGCGGCGATCTGGCAGGACCTGCGCCAGCAGTTGTGGATCGATCCGGCCGAATTGAAGAAGCTCTACGCGCAATCACCGTCGTGGTTGCAGAAGCTGATGAACGCGTGGGCGGACGGATGGAACTGGTATCTCGCCACGCATCCGGATGTGCATCCGAAGGTGATCACGCATTTCGAACCGTGGATGGCGTTGAGCTTCACCGAAGGCAGCATCGGCGGCGACATCGAACGCGTTGATCTTGCCGATCTCGCCAGGTTCTACGGCACCGATCCTCAAACCGCGAGCGCACCGGCGCAGCCGGATCCCGCGAGCTGGGCCGAACCGAGCGGCTCCAACGGCATCGCGATCGCACCGAAATTGACGACAGACGGCCACGCGCTGCTGTGGATCAATCCACACACCTCGTTCTATTTCCGTTCGGAATTCCAGATGTCGAGCGACGAAGGCCTGGACGCCTACGGTGCAGCGACCTGGGGCCAGTTCTTCATCTACCAGGGTTTCAACAAGCACATCGGCTGGATGCACACCTCCACCGGCGTGGACGTGGTGGACGAGTTCGCCGAAACCATCGTCAAAAAAGACGGCAAGACCTTTTACAAGTACGGCAAGGAATTGCGACCCGTCACCACGCGCGAGATCACGATCCTGTACCGCGCGAAGGACGGCTCGATGAGATCGCGCGCGTTCACCGCGTACTTCACGCACCACGGTCCGATCGTGCGCAGCGATCACGGCAAGTGGATCGCCGAAGCGCTGATGAATCGACCGATCCCCGCGCTGGAGCAGAGTTTCCTGCGCACCAAGGCGAGCGATTACGCCAGCTACAAGAAAGTTGCCGAGCTGAAGGCCAACTCGTCCAACAACACCCTGTTCGCCGACGACAAGGGCGAGATCGCGATGCTGGTGCCGCAGTTCATTCCGAAACGCGACAACCGTTTCGATTACACCAAACCCGTCGACGGCAGCGAC
>DASXWZ010000097.1:0-15060 GCA_036503375.1 Rhodanobacteraceae bacterium
CGCGCATCTTAACTTAGCTGTAGTTGCCTGATGATGGCGTGCGAAATGTTCAGGCATTGAGGAACCTTTCAACGTCCGCCCAGAGTGGTTGTACCGCTCACCCTGTGAGACACTCATCGCACAGAGTGCGTCTCACTTGCGTCGGACTCTTCCAGACCTCATTGACTGCGCTGGAAGTTGTCACTATGTCCCTGTAGTATTGGAGTTGCTGAGGAGACCACCTATGTTCGGCAAGAGCAGTGTTAAACGTGCTATGGCCGCGGGCGGACACAAGCGAGGCGTAGCGTACACCTTCGACCGGAACGGATCGCTGGTGGTGGATACGCGTTCGCTAATGACCAACAAAGGCGTGTGGAAACAAATTTCCGCTGGCGCCAAGATTCCGCCTGGAACGGTGCTGAACGCGCCTAAGAAATAAGCGATGCGGACGTGGGGGAACGTCCGTGACTGCTTTGACAATCGCCGCGGTAGCCTTGGCCGCGGGTTGGGCTTTCGTTCGGGGCTGGCTGCAGACTCGCTACATGGTTCTCAAAGAGACGGGACATCCGCAGTATTTTGCTGCGGGGGTCGCTGCCGTCTGCCTATTCACGCTCGGCGCATGCGTTCATCATTTCACGCACGAAACATTTAATAGTTACTCGCAATGGGAGCGAGAGTTTATTGCTCTAATTCCATTGCTTGAGCAGCCTTCCACCTGGCAGTCGGACCAAACCCCGAACATCTTTGCGGGTGCCGAGTGTGCGGGTTGGGCACTAATTCTTGCAGCTCTCTTGTCTTGGCTGTACAACGTGCCAGCGAAAGCTAATCGAGTTTTGCAGACCGCAATTTTGAAACGGGAGGGTGCGTACGATGCCATAGACGGAATATATGCGCACTCGCTCGAATACGAAATTCCGCTGGCTTTTACTCTCAAGTCCGCAAAGGTCTACATAGGATTTCTGTCAGGTCCTGCCGCCCCTGAACCGGAGCGCAAATGGGTAGAGCTTTTTCCGTTACTGTCAGGATACAGGGATGACAGGTCACGGCTTATCACCGCGACAAACTACATGCGGACCTACGAGGACATTGCCGCGCAGAATCCTAACGAATATCTTGACATAATCGATCAGTTTAAAATCGTACTTCCTCTTTCTGAGGTTCTATCCATACAAGCATTCAACGTAGAAAAGTACGCAGTGTGGTTTAAGGCCGAGCAGCTACAACAAAGCGCGGGCCCAGAAATGGGTAGTGCACATTTAAAAACGAGTACGCCTACGGTCGTGAGTGCACAAGTAGAAATGCGTACTCCGGCAGCGGTGAGTGCAACAGTAGAGATGCGAACACCAAGCACGGTGAGTACACCGACCGAGGTGAGCACAGTGGAACAGGTGCCTAGCCCGGGCTTGGCGAGCACACCAGAAGCGGCGAGCCGCCCGGCGGGAGAGGGGCAGTTTCAGTCTGAAGACACCGCCAATCGCTGGAGCCCGAACACAGATATCGAGTTGCTCTATCCCGACGAGTTGTTCTGCCTGCGCGCGTACTTTGGTTACATTACTTTATTTGCACTGGGGATTGGTTTACTCGCGTTCAATATCTGTGCTTCGATGGTTGCTCTGCTATTCGCAGGCCTATTTGCGGTTGCGTCCTGCGACGACAGCCCCCCCGAAGATTGGCTCTAGAAGTGGCTTGGCCATTGCCACTGAGCTCGGGGCGTAACGCGAGATTGACCGGCATTTAGACGCACGCGTAGTCACCTGCAAGTGACGCCCACGAAGCTTGGGCTTCGCTGCAAACGAGATCCGATCCTTCGAGTGTGTCAGTATTCTCGAAGCGATTGAGCCTTCCCGCCGCAAGGATTCGGTCAGAGCAGCAACAACAGCGGCACGATGATGCCCGCGGCGAGGATCGCGGCGATGCGGCCAGCGCTGCGGCTCATGCGGCTGGCCATGTACACGCCGGTGAGCGTGGACAGGAACAGGCTCGCCGCCACCAGAGCGAAGTAGATTTTCATCGGCAGCAGGTTGCGTCTGGGAGCGTTCGACGCGCGGTCGCCTTGCGCGCGCGCTTTCGCGTCCGCGCCGTTGTTTTGCGCCGTGGTCGAGACGCTTGCGGAAGCCGAAGCCGCGTCGCGGTCTCGTGGCGCATCCGCTTCGCGTGCCGTCGGATCGCGCATCGCCGCATCCCCGCGCGAAGCACCCGGCAGCGCGCGCCGCACCGGCACGTCCAGGCTTTCCTTCTTATGCAGATGCGAAATGGCCTGCAGCCACGCCGGCGGTTTGTAATCACTGCCGCGCGCGGCTTCGTGCAGATCGAAAGTCTGGAGTGCGCCGGTGAATGCGAAGAACAATAGCGCCGGCGCGGTGAATACGCCGAGATACAGGTGCACGGCGCGCAGGAATTTCAGCAGGCGATGGTAGGGCATCGGCAATGAAAGAAGAGGGCCGCTCGCGATCCTATCGGCAATGAGAACTATTCTCAATAACGCGTGGTCGGACGGCCTAACACGCGCTGGGGACCGACCGCGCACGCTTGCATTCCCCTCGCCCACTCGTGTTTCATGCCGCTGTTGCAGTTGCGGGCAGGGGTCGATGGTCACACTGGAGGCTGTGCGGCGTCACTACCGCGTGGGTGGCCAGACCGTGCGCGCGCTGGACGGAGTAAGCCTGCAGATCGGAGCGGGCCGCTTCGTTGCCATCGTCGGACCTTCCGGATCGGGCAAGTCCACACTGCTCAACATCCTCGGTTGCCTGGATCGCCCCGACAGCGGCCGCTATTGCCTGGACGGCACCGATGTTTCCACCTTCGACGACGAGCGCGCCAGCGATTTCCGCAATCGGCGCATCGGCTTCGTGTTCCAGTCGTTTCATCTGCTGCCGCGTTTGACCGTGCTGGAAAACGTGCTGCTGCCGCAGCGCTTTTGTCGCGCCGCGGCCGGTGATCTGCACGCGCGTGCGCTGGAACTGCTGGACCGCATGGGGCTGACGAGCCATCTCGAGCATCGTCCTGGACAATTGTCGGGCGGGCAGATGCAACGCGTGGCGATCGCGCGTGCACTGCTGATGAAGCCTGCGCTGCTGCTCGCCGACGAGCCGACGGGTAACCTGGATTCGCGCAGCGCGGCCGATGTGCTGGCGTTGATCGAGGAGATCCACGCCGGTGGTCAGGCGGTCGTGCTGGTGACACACGACCGCGAAGTCGCCGCACGCGCGCAACAGCGGATCGTGATCCGCGACGGCCGGATCGAAGATCATGCGCCGTGAGTACGCGCTCGTGTTATTCGCGACCTCGGCGTTGGCGATGTCGCGGTTGTGCGCGGCGGTGTTGACCGGCGAAGTGCGGTCGGACGGCGCGCAGGAAATCCTCACGCCGCAGTCGAACAGTTCGCCGGTGGTGTTGCGCTTCTACGTGCCGGAAGGCACGCAGGTGAAAAAGGGCGATACGCTGCTCAGCATCGACGCGGGCGATGCTGCTTCGCAGTTGCGCAAGCTGCGCGATCAGGCCCAACAGACGCGCGACAAGGCCGCAAAGGAAATCGCCGATCTGGAACTGAAGGAGGTCGACGCGGAACTGGCGCTGGTCGACGCGCGGGCCAAGCGCGACACCGCGGCGGTGGATGCGGCGATCCCCGGATCATTGCTCTCCCAGCTCGACTACGATCGCTATCAGGGCACATTCAAGAGCACCAGCCGGGACGCAGCGCTCAAGGCCGATGAATCGGCTGCAGCCAAGGCGGCGGTGCAACGCCGCCGGGACGACGGCGAGCTCGAGGTGAGAAAGATCGAGTTGCAACTGGCCGCGGCGCAGGATCAGGTCGATCACGCCACCGTGCGCGCCACGCGCGCAGGCGTGGTGGTGCACGCGTTCGAAGGCGAATACTCGATCGACAATGGCTCGCGCTTCGAGGAAGGCTCTTCCAGTTATCCCGGCACCAAGGTCGGGGAAGTGGTATCGACCGGCGGCAGCAGCGTGCGCGCCTGGGCGTTGCAGCCGGATCGCAAGGGTTTGCGCGCCGGCCAGCGGGTGCGGCTGTATTTCGATGCGCTGCCGGGCGTGCATGCCGATGGCCGCATTCGCGACATCAGCGGCGCCTCGGACAGCAAGCCCGAATGGGGCAGCGGCCGCTACTACGCGGTCGACATCGATCTGGACGGCGACCATTCCGCATTGCACCTGTTGCCGGGCATGAGCGTGCGCGTGCAGACAGACATCTCCGCACCGATCGTGAATGTCATCGCCAAGCCGCCATCCGTAATCGACGCGGACGGCGAAATCTTTGCGCAGAGTTCCGTCGCGATCATGCCGCCGGAAGTGGAAGGGCTGTGGCAGATGAACATCACGCAGATGGCGGGCGATGGCGAGCAGGTGAAGAAGGGCGAGCCGCTCGTGACTTTCGCTGCCGGTGATCTCGCGCAGACACTGCCCTCGAAGATCAGCGAGCTCGCTGAAAAGCAGCGCACGCAGGAGCAACTGCGGCTGGAAATGGCCGACCGCGCCCGCGAGACCGCGCTGGCGCTGGCACAGGCGAAAGCCGATGCGGACAAGGCCGCGCGCAAAGCGCAGGTGCCGGAGCAATACATGCCCGGCGTCGATTACAAGAAGCTGGTGATCGATCGCCGCCAGGCAGAGCAGAAACTGGCCTTGACGGAACGCCGCGCGCAGGTGGACGCGCAGGCGCGCGAGGCCGCACAGCGCGTTGCCGACGGCGACGTCGCGCAACTGAAGCAGGAAGTCGCGCAGATGCGGGCTTCCATGGCTTCACTGACGATCCGCGCACCGCGCGACGGTATCTTCCTGCACCAGTCGATGTGGAACGGCGACCAGATGGATGTCGGTTCGACCGTTTGGCGCGGCATGTCGGTCGGCAACTTGCCGGACATGAATACGCTGGCGGTGCGCGCCAGCCTGCCCGAACGCGATTTCCAATGGGTACGCACGAACATGCGGGTGCGAGTGGAGCTGACGGGTGGCGCCAGCGGCGTGATGGGCGGGCTGATCCGCGAGATCGGCAACACCGTGCACAGCAAGTCGCGCGTCGCGCCGGTGCCGGTGCTCGATCTGCTGATCCAGCTCGATCCGGCGCGACTGCACCTGAAACCCGGGCAGCCGGTGCGCGTGCGGATCGTGCCGCGGGCGAGAACCGCCGCATGAACGCGCGCATCCGCCAGCGCTTCGCGTGCGCGGCGATGTTCTGTTTGCTCGTGTCGCTTCTGACCGCCTGTGGCAGGCATGCGGACCAGCCGGCGATCAGCGAGCGCGTTCAGGCCGGACCGCTGTTGATCGCCGTGCAGGCCGAGGGCGAGTTGCATGCGATCAAATCCACTTCGCTGGTGGTGCCCGGGCAGCAATTCTCCAATCGGCAACTGGCATGGACGCTGCCCGACGGCAGCCCGGTGAAAAAGGGCGAACTGGTGGCGCGGTTTTCGGCCGATCGCAGCAAGCAGGACCTGGATGACGCGCTGATCGACCTGCAGCGCAACGCTCTGACTCGGGCGGGCAAACAGTCCGATCTCGACGACAGCCAGGGCAAGCTGGAAGTCACGCTGGCGGAAACCGATACGCAATTGGACATCGCGCACCGCTACGCGCATGCCACCATCCTGGCGGTTGCGCGCGACAAGATCCTGGACAGCGTGCAGGACGAGCACTTCCTCACCCGCAAAGAGCAGATCACGCAGTGGCGCCTGCAGCAATCCGGCACGCGTGGGGCCGCGGAACTGGCCGTGATCGACGCCCAGCATGCGACGTATGCGCTCAAGGCCAAGCAGAAGCGCGACGACCTGGGCGCGCTGGAAGTGCGCGCGTCGCACGATGGCGTGCTGGTGCTGCAGGACGACTGGAGCGGCGTCAAGCCGAGCGTCGGGGGCACGATGTGGGGCGGTCAGAATTTCGCCAGCATTCCCGATACCTCTTCGATGGAAGTGGAATTGCAGGTGCCGGAATTGCAGGCGCAGGGCATCGCCGCCGGCGACGCGGTGGTGTTGCACCCGGCCGGCGCGCCCGATCAGCAGGTGTCGGCGACATTGTCGTGGGTGGCCGACGCCGCGCTGCCGAAGAGTCGCGAGAGTCCCGTGAAATACATTTCGATGAAGGCCGGCGTGCCCGCCGCCGCGGCCTTGCGTTATGGCTGGACGCCCGGCCAGCACTTCGTCGCGCGGGTGATCCTGCTGGATGCGAAATCCGCGTTGAGCGTCCCCAACCTCGCGATCGCCAACGGCACGAGCGGGCCGTTCGTGCGCCTGAGCGAGGGCGGCAAGGTGATCGAGCGCATGGTGACATTGGGTGTGCGCGGCGCTGCGCGGGCGCAGGTGTTGCGCGGATTGCAGCCGGGAGACGAAGTGCTGCTGAACCTCGGCGGCGGAGACGGCGGACCATGATGATCGCGGCGCCGTGGCGCGAAGCGCTCGAGGAATTGTCGCGCCGCAAGTTGCGCACCTTCCTCACGCTGCTCGGCCTGATCTTCGGCGTGGGCGCGATCGTCGCGATGCAGGGCGTGGGCGAAGGCAGCCGGCGCGAAGCGTTGCACCTGGTCGAAAGCCTGGGTTTGCACAACCTGATCGTCGAAGCGCATTCGCCTCAGGACGACAATGCGCTGAAGGAAATGCGCGCGCGCAGTCTGGGCCTCAGTCTCTCCGATGCGCGCGCCGCGCTGGATGTGGTGCCGGGCGCCACGCGTTTTGCCGCCGAAAAGCGCGTGCGTACCGAATCGGTGTTCTCCGACTTCGGCAGCGGCGAAATCCAAGCCAGCGGGGTCAGCCCCGGTTACTTCGACATGGCGTCGCTGAAGATCGCACAGGGACGTGCGCTGACCGCGCGCGACGACGACACGCTTGCCGCGGTGGCGGTGCTCGGCGCGCAGGCGGCGCACGAGCTGTTTCCGGACGGCCATGCCCTCGACGAGATGATCAAGGTGGACCAGGTTTGGCTGCGAGTGGTCGGCGTGCTGGCCGATCGCGATCTGGGCAAGGACAATTTCGAGGGCGTATCGCTCGGTGCGGAAAGCAACCGCGTCTTCGTTCCGCTCGCGAGCGCGCTGGCGCGTTTCAAGTTCCGTCCGATGGAGGACCAGATCGATCGCTTCCTGTTGCGCATTGAAGATCCCGCGCGGCTGGGCGAGGATTCGCGCGTGCTGGGTGCATTGCTCGATCGCCGCCATGGCGGCGCCGATGACTACGTGCTGGTCGTGCCGCAGCAGCTCTATCGGGAGCACCAAAAGACCCAGCGCATCTTCGACATCGTGATGGGTGCGATCGCAGGGGTCAGCCTGCTGGTCGGAGGAATCGGCATCATGAACATCATGTTGGCAAACGTGCTGGAGCGCCGTCGCGAGATCGGGTTGCTGCGCGCCGTCGGCGCGCGCCACAACGACATCATCGTGCGCTTCCTGCGCGAAGCCATCGTGATTTGCGCCGCCGGCGCGGTTATCGGGCTGCTGTTCGGCGCGCTGCTCGCATACCTGATCGCGCTGTTCGCCGGCTGGCAGGTCGCATGGGCGCCGCTGCCGGTACTGGTTTCCGCCATGCTGTGCGCGGCGATCGGCCTGGGTTTCAGTATCTATCCCGCGCGCCAGGCCGCGGCCTTGAATCCCATCGACGCGATACGCGCAGAGTAGGGGCGTCGCACGAGCCGAGACGCGTGCGTGCATACTTGCACGATTGTTCGGGCGGCTGGCGCGCGTGTTCCATCTCTACACCAGCAATGATGCGGGCAGGCTCGCCGAAGCCCTCGGCGAGCGTTTGCGCGCGCCGGTGCGCGACAACCCGCTGATTCCCGCGCGCGTGCTGGTGCCGCAGGTCGGGTTGCGGCGCTGGTTGCAGGTGTATCTGGCCGAAAAACTCGGTGTGATCGCAAACCTGGAATTCACGCCGCCGGCGCAGTTCGCGTGGGAGCTGTTGCGCGCGGCGCAACCGGAATTGCCGCGCAGTTCGCCTTTCGATCGGGATTTGTTGCGCTGGCATCTGCATGCGTTGCTGGGTGAGCCGCTGGAAGGCGCGGCGCTGGCGCCGTTGCGCGAATACCTCGCGCGCGACGGCGATCCGCTGCGCCGCTACGCGCTTTCCGGCGAGCTGGCGCGCGTGTACGAGCGCATGCAGGGTTATCGTCGCGAGAAGTTGCTGCGCTGGGAGCGAGCCGCGGACGCGCAGGATTGGCAGGCGGAGTTGTGGCGGCGGCTGGTCGCGCGCGTCGGCGGCGCGTCACGTGCCGCGCGCGTGGAGAAGTGGTTGCGCGATTACGATCCGGGTTATCCGCGCGAATCGCCGGGCGACAAGCCCGCACCGCCCGGCTTGCCCGCGCATGTGCATGCATTCGCGTGCGCGAACATTTCGCCGGACGTGCTGCGCATGCTGGGCGTTACCGCGCGCCATTGCGAGATGGACTTCTTCCTGCCGCTGCCTTCGCGCGAATACCTCGGCGACACGCCGCGCTCGCGCCGCGAAGTACGCGCTCGGTTGCTGGAGAAGGACGGCGGCAACCCATTGATCGCCTCGCTGGGCGGCGCGGCGGCGGAGTTCGTGGAGCTGCTGTACGGCTACGAGCACGTGCAGCCCGATACCGAGTCAAACCTGTTCGAGGAAGCGGTCGATCGCAAGACGCTGCTTGGCCGCGTGCGCGACGACATCCTCGATCATCGAATCGCGCGCGAAGAAGATCGGGTGGCGCTGCCGGACCCTTCGATCCAGTTCCATGCTTGCCACACGGTCCTGCGCGAAGTGCAGACACTGCACGACCGATTGCTGGCGACGTTCGCGGCCGATCCCACGCTGAAGCCGCGCGACATCGCGGTGATGATGCCGGACGTGGCGGCGTACGGGCCGGCGATCGAGGCGGTATTCGGTGGCGTGCCGGAGCATGACGCGCGCTTCATTCCCTACAATCTGGGCGATGTCGCTGCGGGCGCGACGCATCCGGCCGCGTCCGTGTTCCTGGCCCTGCTGGATGCGCCGACTTCGCGCTGGCAGTGCAGCGAGATCCTGGACGTGCTGGCCGTGCCCGGCGTGATGCGACGTTTCGATCTCGACGCGGAAGAACTTGAGCGGTTGTCGCGGCAATTGCGCGAGAGCGGCGTGCGCTGGGGCGAGGACGAGAGCGCGCGCGCGCAGGTCGGCGGCTACCGCGAATTCTCGTTCGCGTTCGGACTGGATCGCATGCTCGCGGGTTTCGCCTGCGGCGATGACGGCGATGCGCTGGTCGCGGGCGTGTCGCCGCTGGCGGGCGTGGAAGGCGCGGCGTTCGCGCGCATGGATGCCCTGTTGGCTGTGCTCGCCGCGTTTCGCCGGTTGCGCGAAATGTCTTCGCGCGAGATGAGCGCGGGGGACTGGCAGCGCCTGCTGAATGCCTCTTTCGACGGGCTCTACGCGGACGAAGGCAATGACATCGCCGAGTCGCGCGCGCTGGAACGCGTGCGCGGCGCGCTGGAGGATCTGGTCGAACACACGCAGGCCGCATGCGTGCAGACATTGCCCTGGCGCGACCTGCGCGCGTTCCTGCGCGAACGCTTGAACGAAGCCGATCCGCGTCAGCAACTGTTTTCCGGTGGCGTCACCTTCTGCGGCATGGTGCCGCTGCGGGTGGTGCCGTTCCGCGTGATCTGCCTGCTCGGCATGGACGAAGCCGCGTTCCCGCGCCGTGACACCTCGGGTCTGGATCCGCTCATCGCCGATCGCCGCGCGAAACGCAATCTGCCCGGCGACCGCAGCGTGCGCGAGGACGATCGCCTGCTGTTCCTGCAACTCATTGCCGCCGCGCGCGACACCTTGTACATGAGCTGGATCGGCCGCGATGCGCACAGCAACGAAACGCTCGCGCCGTCGGTGGTCGTGGCGGAACTGATGGACATGCTGCGGGAAAACTATCTCGCGCTCCCGACGGAGGATGCGACCCGCGATGGGCAGGACGCGCTGCTGCCGCACGTGCAGCCATTGCATCCGTTCGATGCGTCGTTGTTCGATGCCGGCGCCCCACGTTCGCATGGAAGGGAGTGGCTGGCGGCTGCGGGCACACCGGAATCGGATGCTGCCGGCGCACCGTTCATGCCGGCATCGCCATTGCCCCAAATCGAAGCCGCGCAAGCGACCGCGCTGACTCTCGACGAGCTGTGCCGGTTCCTGCTCGATCCCGCGCGCGGGTTCATGGAACAAGGGTTGGAACTGAAGTTGCCGCGCGAGGAACGCGACGATGCGGACGATGAACCGCTGTCGCCCGCCGATGGCCTGACGCGCTGGAGTCTCACCCGCGCGCTGCTGGAATTCGGTGAAGGCAATGCCTCCGGCGATCGCGACCTGTTGCGCGCGCGCGGCCAGTTGCCGCCCGGTGCGCTCGGCGACGAGGCGCTGCGTGACGCGCACGTGCGCGCGGACGCGCTGCGCACCGCGGTGTTGTCGTTCACGGGGGGCGCGTCGCCGCTCCCGGCCGAAAACCTGCGCGTGGACTGGAGCGACGGCGTGCGCCTGGAAGGCGCGCCGGCCATCCCGTATCCGGATGGCGTGCTGCACGTGCGGCCCGGAACGATCGACGGCCGTCAGGTGCTGCGCGCCTGGCTCGATGCGCTGCTGTGTGCTGCCACCGGCGTGGATAAGCCGGTAATGCTGGTCGGACTCGATGGCAACGACGCGTGTTCGTTCGCCTTGCCGAAGCTCTCGCAGAAAGAGGCGCGCGGACGGCTGCGCGCATTGGTCGAACTCCATCGCCAAGGCCGGCGTGCACCGCTGCCGTTCTTCGTGCAGACCTCGTGGAATCACGCGGTATCTCGCGCAAAGGCGGAAAAGAAAGCCGGTGTTCCGCTGACGGAAGTGGCTGTCGATTCTTTCCAGAAAGCTTCGCGGCAAGCGGAAGACGAAAACGCTTTCGGCGGCCCCAACGAATTCGAAAACGATGCGGTGTGCATCGCCTGGCGCGGCCGCGACTTGCCCGGTGCGGCCAATGGTGAACTCGCGCGTGCGTTGCACGACACCGCGCTTGCGGTCTTCGCGCAACCGGCGCGCGCGTGGGCGGAGCAGTTCAAGTGAACGCGCGCACGAGCCCATTGGATCTGCCGCTCTCGGGCGTGCGCCTGGTCGAGGCCAGCGCCGGCACCGGCAAGACCTTCACGATCGCCACGCTTTATCTGCGCCTGATCCTGGAGCGCGGCCTGATGCCCGAGCGCATCGTGGTCGCCACGTTCACGCGCGCGGCCACGGCGGAACTGTCCATGCGGCTGCGCGCACGACTGCGCATGGCGGCCGACATGCTGCGACACGAAGATCCGGCGCGCGAACGCGACGACGATGACGGGGAAGCACGCGCCACGCGTGCGGTGATCGTCGGGGCGCTCGATGCGCACGACGCGACCATTCTCGCTGCGCGCGCTCGCGAAGCGGAACTGGCGATGGACACCGCCGTGATCGGCACGCTGCACGCGTTCTGCAATCGCGTGCTGGGTGAATTCGGATTCGAGACCGGCCGCCCGCCCGGCGAGCCGGAGTTGCTGGAGGACGCACGTGCCTTGCAGCAGGAAATCGTCGAAGACTTCTGGCGCACCTGTTCCACCGACGCGGATGCAGCGCGCCTGCTTTCGGAGACCTGGCGCACCCCGGATGCGCTCGCGACGCAGGTGTGCGATCCCCGCTGGCGCGGGCGGACGGTGGGCAATGCCGGCGCGTTGCGTGCAGCCACGCAGGATGCGAGAGCGCAACGCGAGGAAATGCTGGCGCGGCTGGATGCGATCCGCAACAGCACCGCGGGTTGGGATGAGAATGCTTTGCAGGTCGCGGCAAGGGAATTGGCGGACTGTTTCGGGAAGAATGGCTGGGCCGCCCGCGACGCGCGCATCCGCGGATTGCGCGAGCTGCACGCCTGGGCCAGGACCGGCGCAGTTGCGGACCTGCTCTCGGACAAGGGGCGCAAGACACTGAAGAGCTTCGCCGATGAGGAGTTGGCCAAGCTCAGCAGTTGCAAACGCAAGCCCGAAGGTCCGGTGTTCTCGGCCATCGCCGATCTCGACGCGGGCATCGGCGCGCTGGAAGAACTCGAGCGCGCCGCACGCGCGAAGCTCCTGCTCGATGCGCGCGCCTGGCTTGAGCGCGAACTGCCCGCGCGCATGAAGGCGTTGGGGGTGGTCGGCCACGACCAGGCGGTAGATGAACTCGCTGCCGCGCTGGACGATCCGCACCGCGGTGCGCAAGCGGTGCACGCGATCCGCGAGCGCTGGCCGGCGGCGCTGGTGGACGAGTTCCAGGATACGGATCCGCAGCAGTGGAAGATCCTGAAGAAGCTGTTCGCTCACGACGATGGCACGCTGGTGCTGGTCGGCGATCCCAAGCAGGCGATCTACGGTTTCCGCGGCGGCGACGTGCACGCGTGGCTGATGGCGAAACGCGATGCGCAGGGCGAACCGCTGCGGCTGGACGAAAGCCAGCGCGCGGGCACCGGCGTCAATGCGGCGATCAACGCGCTGTTCTCGCGCGAGAATGCATTCGTCGAGCAAGGCATCGTGCACGAGGACGTGCGCTCCGCCCCGCGCGTCGATCAACGCGCACTGCTGGTGGACGGTGCCGCGGCGCCGGGGCTGCAAGTCTGGCGATTGCCGGTGACCGGTCTCACGGGCAAGGGCAATCCGCAGCTCCACAACAAGGGCGACGCGCAATCGCAAATCGAAGCCGCGTGCGTGGCGCAGATCGTCGAGTGGCTGGAAGGCGCGCGAACGGGTCGCGTGCTGTTGCGCGAATGCAATGGTGGCACGCGCGCGTTGTGCGCGTGCGACATCGCGGTGCTGGTCAACAGCAATCGCGAAGCCAAATCCATGCAGCGCGCGCTGGCGCGCGCGGGCGTGCCAGCGGCGTCGTGCCTGCGCGCCAGCGTCTATGCCAGCGACGAAGCAGGCGACTTGCGCCTGCTGCTGGAGGCGCTGCGCGACCCGGCCGATGCTTCACGCGCGCGCGCGTCGCGCGCGTCGCTGCTGATCGGTGATGATGCGCTCGCCATTGCGAGAACCCGCAGCGACGGCGCCGCGCTGGATGCGCTGCTGACCGAGACCGCCGAAGGGGCCGCGCTGGTGCAGCGGCGCGGGCCACTGCCGCTGCTGCACCGATTGATCGCGCGCGCCGCGCCGCGCCTGCTCGCGCTGCCCGGAGGCGACCGCCGCGTCGCCTACTACCTGCAACTGGCCGAACTGTTGCAGGACGATCATGCGTCGTGCTTCGGGATCGATGATCTCTGCGAGCGGTACGCACGCGCCTTGCGCGAGAGCACGGCCGACACCGATGCGGACGCGGTGCGGCTGCGATTGGACACCGACGCGCAGGCGGTGCAGATCGCGACCGTGCATGCGGCGAAAGGGCTGGAATATGGCGTTGTGCTGCTGCCGTGCGCGGCTTCGGGACACTCCGCGGCCAGGAATGGCAAGAAGCCCGCACTGACCTGGTACCACGAGGGCGACAGCGCGTGCGTGCTGGTCGGCAACGACGTCGCGCCCGAAGTCGCAACGCGTGCGGAGCAGGAAGCACTCGCCGAGGAAGTGCGCAAGTTCTATGTCGGCGTGACGCGTGCACGCGCCGCCTGCGTGTTGCCGTGGGGCTGCGCCAGGCAGGCGAATGAAACGGCGCTGCATTGGCTGTTGTATGCGGCGGGGCGTGAGGCGCCGCTGGACTTCGACGAGCCCGCATGCGAACGGGTGCTGGCCGAACTG
This sequence comes from Rhodanobacteraceae bacterium, assembly GCA_036503375.1. GTDB lineage: Bacteria > Pseudomonadota > Gammaproteobacteria > Xanthomonadales > Rhodanobacteraceae > 66-474. The sequence continues at coordinate 13,640 of DASXWZ010000097.1, forward strand.
GTCGCGCGCGGCGACGGCCACGTCGCCGTTGCTCCGTTGCCCGCAGCGAGCGCGAAACGATTGTCGAAGCAACCCGGCGTGATGCAAATCAAGGCGGCGGAATTCCGCGGCGCCATTGAACGCGATTGGCGCACCTGGTCGTTCTCGCGGCTGGTGCGCGGCGAGTCGCGCGGCAACGAGTCCGATCCTGCGCCGGGGAATGGTGATGCCTCGCTGGCTGCGGGTGGCGAAACGGTATCGCAAACGCGCGGGCCGCTGCCCATGCCGATTCCGTACCGCGCGCCATTCCCCGAGCGCGGAGAGATTTCCGCCCAAATCATTACCCGAACGCTCGCGGGTGCACGCTTCGGCACTGCGGTGCACGCTGCGCTCGAACGCGCCGACTTCGATGCGTGGCGCGATGCCGACGGTGTTCCGGAAACGCAGCGCGACCTGATCGCACGCAGCCTGCGCGCGCAGGGCTTGCCCGAGCCCGGAACGGCTTCGATCGAGCGTGCGGTGATGCAGGTCGGCGATTGCATGCGTGGCGCGTTGAACGTGCGGCTCGAATGCGGCGCGCGGTTGTGCGACGTAAAATCGCAGCGACGGCGCGCGGAAATGGAGTTCCATCTGCGTCTGGCGCCTGCGCGCGTGGACGCGCTGTTCGCGCTGCTGCACAGGCACGGTTACCAGCGCGGTCGCAGCGGTTTCGGCGTCCCGCGGCTGCATGGCCTGCTGAACGGCATCATCGACCTGGTGTTCGAGCATGATGGCCGTTATCACCTGGTCGACTGGAAGACCAACCTGCTGCCGGCTTACGACGCCGATGCGTTGCGCGAGGCGATCGCCGCGCATGATTACGACTTGCAATACCTTTTGTACGTGCTGGCATTGCACCGCTGGTTGCGCCAGGTGTTGCCGGGCTACGACTACGAAACCCGCATCGGCGATGTCTATTACCTGTTCGTGCGCGACTTGCGCGACGGTCGCGGCGTGCACCGCGACCGACCGCCGCACGAGCTGATCGAGCAGATGGATGCGTTGTTCGACGCGCGTGAGGAATTGGCCGCATGAGCGTCGATTTGCAAGCGCTCGCGCGCTCCGGCTGGTTGCGACGCGTGGACGCCGCGCTGGGCGACTGGGTCGGGCGTGCGTTCCCGGATTCGGCGCCCGAGGTCGCGCTGGCCGCCGCGCTCGCCGCGCGCGCAGTCGGCGAAGGCCACAGCACCTTGCGACTGGATGCGGCGCATGCCTGGCTTGCGGGTCTCGAGGGACGCGGTGAAGCGCCCGCGTTGCCGGATCCGGTGGCGTGGATGGAATCGCTGAGCGTCAGCGATGCGGTGCATTGCGCCGCGGATCCTGACGCGGGCGGGGCCGTGCCGCCCAGGCCGCTGCTGCTGGATGCACAGGGCCGCGTGTACCTCGCGCGCTATTTCGGTTAC
>DASXWZ010000098.1:0-4535 GCA_036503375.1 Rhodanobacteraceae bacterium
AAATCCGATTTCGGATCGGCGAATTCCCGGTGCGCGGCGTCGGCAGCATCGCGCTTGTCGGCCGGACGCTCGCGCGGATCCTGGATGCCGAGGAAGGCCACGATCGGCAGCACCTGATCGAAAACCTGCAGTCGGCGTGCCTCGACCAGCATGCGCGCCAGTTGCACGTCGATCGGCGTGCGCGCAAGTTCGTGGCCCATGCGCGTCAGCTTCCGTTGTGCGTCGATCGCGCCGAGTTCGGCAAGCCTGCGCCAGCCGTCCGCGATTGCGCGCGCCTCCGGCGGATCGATGAACGGGAAGCGTTCGACGTCGCCCAGCCCCAGCGACAGCATCGAAAGGATCACGTTGGCGAGCGAGGAGCGCTTGATCTCCGGATCGGTGTAGCGCGATCGCGTCGTGTAATCGGTCTCTTCGTACAGACGCACGCACACGCCCGGTCCCACGCGCCCGCAGCGACCCGCACGTTGATCTGCTGCGGCTTGTGAGATCGGCTCGACGTTCAATCGCTCGATCTGGCTGCGCTGCGAATAGCGCTTGACGCGCGCCGTCCCGCCGTCGATCACGTAGCGGATGCGCGGTACGGTCAATGAAGTCTCCGCCAGGTTGGTCGCCAGCACGATGCGTCGCGCCAGGCCCGGCTTGAACACGCGATCCTGTTCGGCGACAGACAGACGCGCATACAGCGGCAGCACTTCTGTTTGGCGGTAGTTCCGGCGATTCAGCGCCAGGTGCGCGTCGCGGATTTCGCGCTCGCCCGGCAGGAAAACGAGTGCATCGCCGCGCGGATCTTCCCGGGTAATCGCGTCCAGTGCCCCGATGATCTGTTCGGCGAGATTCTCGTCGCGTTGTGGTGCGCGCCAGCGAATCTCTACCGGATACGCGCGACCCTCGACCTCGATCACGGGCGCGTCGTCGAAATGCGCGGCGAAGCGGGCGATGTCCAGCGTGGCCGAGGTAGCGATCAGTTTCAGGTCACGCCGCCTGCGCAACAGCGTCTTCAGGTACCCCAGCAGAAAGTCGATGTTGAGGCTGCGTTCGTGTGCCTCGTCGAGGATGATCGTGTCGTAGGCGACAAGCGAGCGGTCGCGCGCCAATTCCGACAACAGGATTCCATCGGTCATGAATTTGATCAGGGTCTGTTCGCCGACCCTCTCGTCGAAACGCACCTGGAAGCCGACTTTGTCGCCGACTTCGGTACTCAATTCGGACGCCACGCGGCGCGCCATGGCGCGCGCCGCCAGCCGCCGCGGCTGTGTGCAACCGATCATCCCTTCGATGCCGCGACCTGCAGCGAGGCACAGCTTGGGCAGTTGCGTGGTCTTGCCGGAACCGGTTTCACCCGCGATCACCAGCACCTGGTGTTCGCGGACCAGCTTGACGATCTCGTCGGCACGGCGCGCGATCGGCAAGGATTCGTCGATCGTGATTTCCGGAATTGAGGCGGCGCGCGCGGCGAGTGCTTCCGGCGTGCGCGGCCCGCGTGGACGATTCATCGCAAGATGATACGCAAGGCGCTCAGACGAAGTTGCTTGCGCCCACCACGACCAGCACTATCAGCACCGCGAGCGCCAACGCGATCAACGCGCGCCGCAGCGAAACGAACCGCATCGGCGCCACCGGCGCGAAGGGTTTTCGCCCGTGCAGCATCGGCCCGATCAGGTTTTCGTCCCTGCCGATCCAGTAGGCCAGCACCGCGGCGATGTGCAGCCCGATCAGGATCAGCAGTACGTTCTGGTTGATCTTGTGGATGTCGGTCAACCGCTGCGACCATACATCCGGAACGTGCAAGGCCCAGGGACCGAGCTCCGTGTGCCGGCGATTGCTGGCGAACAGGCCGGTGATCGTCTGCACGAACAGGCACAGCAACATGGTCAGCACCGACCAGCTACCCAACGGGTTATGACCGGGATGGTGACCGTCGGATCGCGCGCGCCCGGCCAGCAGGTCGCGTACGTAGCCCGACACGCGCCGCGGGCCGCGCACGAAATCGGCGAAGCGCGAAGTCTGCGAACCGGCGAAACCCCAGATCACGCGGAACAGGACCAACGCCAGCGTGCCGTAGCCGAACCAGACGTGCCACCGCATCGACAGCCAGTGCCACTGCGCCGTGCCGTATTGCAACAGGATCAGGATCGCCAGCGCCCAGTGAAAAACACGCGTGGGCAGATCCCAGACAAGGACTTTTGAATGAGCATGCATTGATTCAGACTTGGGACTCGGGACTCACGGAAAAGCATAAGAGCGATCGTCATTCCGGGGCCGTTCGCTCAGCGAACGGAACCCGGAATCCAGCTTTCCGGATCGACGCTGCGCGTCGTCGGTGACGTATTGCTGTTCCACGCGATTCATGACCTTTGGCCCTGCAATGCGTCCGGAACTGGTGCATCATTTCGCTTTCCGTGCCGGAAACCTGCCGCCATGCTATCTCGCAACTGGATCCTAGCCGCCGCCCTCGCTTGCGCCTTGAGCGCGTGCTCGTCTTCGCTGGATCAGCAGGCCGCCAGTTCCGCCGGCGCCGCGGTCAAGAGCGCCGCTTCGGCAGCCACTCCGGATTCGGCGGCGACCGCGACGGCGCATTCCAGCACCGCGCCGGACATCGGCGTGGACCTGGGTGGAGTCGACCACGCGGTCAAGCCGGGCGACGATTTCTTCGAATATGCCAACGGCGCGTGGCTGAAGACCGCCGAGATTCCCGCCGACCGCTCCAGCACAGGCACCTTCTTCGTGGTGTTCAAGAAGGCCGAACAGCGCACCGCCGACCTGATCAAGGCCGCGGGCGCTTCCAATCCGGCCGCCGGCAGCAACCCGCGCAAAATCGCCGACTACTACGCGGCCTACATGGATACCGCCGCGATCGAGAAGGCCGGGCTGACGCCGCTGAAGCCGGAACTCGATGCGATCGACGGCATCAGGACGCGCACCGATCTCGCGCGCGTTCTGGGTTCGCGCATGCGCGCGGATGTCGATCCCATCAACGCCACCAACTTCCATACCGAACACCTGTTCGGCCTGTTCGTGACGAAAGGACTGGAAGAGGATTCATTGCAGATCCCGTATCTGCTGCAGGGCGGCCTCGCGATGCCCAGCCGCGATTACTACCTGTCGAAAGACAAGGACATGGCGGCCGACCGCGGCAAGTACAAAACCTACGTGGCGGCATTGTTGAAACAGGCCGGCGTCGCCGACGCAGACAAGAAGGCGCAGCAGGTGTTCGGCCTGGAAATGAAGATCGCGCAGGCGCAGGAAAGCCTGGTCGAGAGCGAGGACGTGCACAAGGCCAACAACATCTGGAATGCGGCCGACTTCGCGAAGAAGGCACCCGGACTGGACTGGAGCACGTTCTTCGACGCCGCGGGCCTGGGCAACGCGAAGCAGTTCGACGTGTGGCAGCCATCGGCATTCACGGGTTTGTCGAAACTCGCCGCAAGCGAATCGCTGGATGCGTGGAAGGCGCTGCTGACCTTCCACACGCTCGATGAAAACGCGGCGTTGCTGCCCAAGGCTTTCGACGACCTGCAATTCGACTTCTACGGCAAGACGCTTACCGGCACGCCGCAGCAACGCGAACGCTGGAAACGCGCGGTGTCCGGAACCAACAACGACCTGGGCGATGCGGTCGGGCAGATCTACGTGCAGAAATATTTCCCGGCATCAAGCAAGGCCGAAGTCGAGGCGATCGTCAAGAATCTGCTGACGGCGTTTGACCAGGGCATCGACAAGCTGGACTGGATGTCGCCGGCGACGAAGGAAAAGGCGAAGGAGAAACTGAAGACGCTGCGCGTCAGCGTCGGCTATCCGGAACACTGGCGCGACTATGCGTCGCTGGAGATCAAGCCGGATGATGCGCTGGGCAACCACCTGCGCGCGGAGAAGTTCGAATACGAATACCAGAAGGCCAAGATCGGCAAACCGATCGACAGCGGCGAGTGGTGGATGACGCCGCAGACGGTGAACGCGGTGAACCTGCCGATCCAGAACGCGCTGAATTTCCCGGCCGCGATCCTCGAGCCGCCGTTCTTCGATCCGAAATCCGATCCGGCCGCCAACTACGGTTCGATCGGCGCGATCATCGGCCACGAGATCAGCCACAGCTTCGACAATACGGGCGCCGATTTCGATGCGCACGGCAAACTGGTCAACTGGTGGACGCCGGCGGACCTCAAGCACTTCGAAGCCGCGGCCGCGGAACTCGCAAAGCAGTACGACCAGTACGAAGCGCTGCCCGGCCTGCACGTCAACGGCAAGCAGACGCTGGGCGAGAACATCGCGGACGTCTCGGGCCTGACCGCCGCGTACCGCGCCTATCACCTGTCGCTCAGCGGACAGCCCGCGCCGACGCTGGACGAACTCACCGGCGACCAGCGTTTCTTCCTCGCGTTCGGACAATCCTGGCGCAGCAAGACCCGCGATGCGGCGATGCGCCAGCAGCTCACCACCGATGTGCACGCGCCGGGACGATTCCGCGCCGAGACCGTGCGCAACATCGACGCCTGGTACGAGGCCTACAACGTGCAGCCGGGACAGAAGCTGTATCT
>DASXWZ010000099.1:0-2684 GCA_036503375.1 Rhodanobacteraceae bacterium
TCGACGAAGAACTGTCGATCGGCGATTACGTGCTGTCGGGTGGCGAACTCGCCGCGGCGGTACTGATCGACGCGATCGGCCGGTTGCAGGAAGGCGCGTTGAACGATGCGCAGTCCGCGCAGCAGGATTCGTTTTCGGACGGCCTGCTGGATTGCCCGCATTACACGCGTCCTGAGTCGCACGAGCTGGGCGCGGTGCCGGCGGTGCTGATGTCCGGCGACCACGCGGCGATCCGCCGCTGGCGCATGAAGCAGGCGCTGGGGCGCACCTGGTTGCGGCGGCCGGACCTGCTGGAAAAGATTTCGCTCGACGACGAATCGAAGAAATTGCTGCAGGAATTCCGCGACGAACAATAATCCGCAATCAGGAAGATTGACGGCAGTTGCACCGGCCATGGAAGCCAAAACAACCCAATCCGCGCGGCGGTGAATGCGCGCATATTCGTGAGACGGACGGTGACACCATGAACAAAGTGATCGAACAATTCGAAGCCGCGCAGATGGGCCGCAAGCTGCCCGAGTTCAGTCCCGGCGATACCGTGGTCGTCAACGTCAAGGTGAAGGAAGGCAACCGCGAGCGCGTGCAGGCGTTCGAGGGCGTCGTGATCGCCAAGCGCAACCGCGGGCTGCATTCGGCCTTCACCGTGCGCAAGATGTCGCACGGCACCGGCGTGGAGCGCGTATTCCAGGCGCACAGCAGCGCGATCGATTCGGTGCAGGTCAAGCGCAAGGGCAAGGTGCGCGGCGCCAAGCTGTATTACCTGCGCGGGCTGGAAGGCAAGGCCGCGCGCATCAAGGAAGACATCGCCGCGCGTGGTACGACCTCGGCCGAGTAGCTCTTGTGGAAAGTGCGGCCACGGATGGTCGCTTCTGGTCGTGATGGATACCAAGACTCCGTCGTTTGCCCTGATGCCGTGCGAGCGGCGATCAGGGACGATCGCAAAAACAAAAGCCGTGCGGATCGCCTGCGCGGCTTTTTGTTTTCTGCTTCGCTAGACTTTCGCAGTCATGACATTCCGCACCCGCTTCGCCCCCAGTCCCACCGGCTATCTGCATATCGGCGGCGCGCGCACCGCGCTTTACTGCTGGCTGGAAGCACGCCATCGCGGCGGGCAGTTCATCCTGCGCGTGGAGGATACCGACCGCGATCGCTCGACCGACGCCGCGGTGCAGGCGATCCTCGATGGCATGTCCTGGCTTGGACTGGATCCGGATGAAGGTCCGTTTTTCCAGACGCAGCGGATGGAACGTTACCGCGCGGTCGCGCAACAGTTGCTGGATGCAGGCAAGGCGTACTGGGCGTACGAATCGAAGGAAGAACTGGAAGCCATGCGCGCGGCGGCGATGGCGCGTGGCGACAAGCCGCGCTACAGCGGTGCTTATCGCGATCGCGACGAACCCTGTCGGGAAGATCCCAATCGCGTGTTGCGTTTCAGGAATCCGCGCGATGGGCGCGTCGTGTTCGACGACAAGGTCAAGGGCCGCATCGAATGGGACAACGCCGAGCTGGACGACCTGGTGCTGGTCCGTTCGGACGGTTTCCCCACCTACAACTTTGCGGTGGTCGTCGACGACATCGACATGGGCATCACCGAGGTGATCCGCGGCGACGATCATGTCAACAACACGCCGCGACAGATCAATATTTATCACGCGTTGAACGCCGACGCTCCGGCGTTCGCGCACCTGCCGATGATCCTGGGGCCGGATGGACAGAAGCTGTCGAAACGTCACGGTGCGGTCGGCGTGATGCAGTACCGCGAGGATGGTTATCTGCCGCATGCGTTGTTGAATTACCTGGTGCGGCTGGGCTGGTCGCACGGCGATCGGGAAATCTTCTCGATCGGGGAAATGATCGAGCTGTTCGACATCTCCGACGTCAACCAGTCGGCATCGCGTTTCGACTTCGCCAAGCTCGGCTGGCTCAACCAGCAATACCTGAAAAACGACAATCCGCTGGAAATCGCAAGTGAACTTGCCTGGCACCTCAACCGGCTCGGAATCGATCCTTCCATCGGCGGACCGTGTCCGGTCGACGTGGTGATCGCGTTGCGCGACCGCGTGCAGACGCTGAAGGAAATGGCCGAGCGCGCGCGCATCTGGTATGCGCCGATCCGGGAGTGGGACGAGAAGGCTGTCGCGAAACATCTGCGCGCGGACGGCGCGGCGGAGGTACTGGGCGCAGCACACGCGAAATTCGCAGAGTTGAAAGAGTGGTCACCGCAGGCCATCCATGCCGCGATCGAGGAACTGGCGAACGAACGCGCCATGGGCATGGGCAAGATCGCCCAGCCGTTGCGCGTGGCAATCACCGGCACGCAGGTGTCGCCGTCGATCGAGCAGACGGTCTATCTTGCCGGACGTGACGAATCGCTGCGGCGCATCGATGATGCAATCGACAAGGCTGCAAAGTGATCGTCATTCCGGACGTCGCGGCGATCCGGACAAATTCGTCTGGAACGAATTTGGACAACCGAAGGTTGGCCCGAAGGGCAAAGTCTATGGACGGACTTTGCAATCTGCTTCTGGTCTGATCTGAACTGAAAAGCAGATTCCGGGTTCCGCTCTTCGAGCGGCCCCGGAATGACGACTTCGTTGTTACGCTTTCCCGAGTCCCGAGTCCCGAGTCCCGAGTCCCGCCGAGTCCCGAGTTCCAAGTCCAGCATGGACGATTTCATCGCCAAG
>DASXWZ010000100.1:0-4721 GCA_036503375.1 Rhodanobacteraceae bacterium
TGGCGCGGGGTGTTCTACCCCAAAGGCTTGCCGCAGCGATTGGAACTGCACCATGCCTCGCGCCGGTTTCCCACCATCGAATTGAACGGCTCGTTCTATTCGCTGCAATACCCGCAAAGCTACGCGCGCTGGCGCGAGGACACGCCGCGCGATTTCGTGTTCGCGGTCAAGGCGCCGCGCTTCATCACGCATGTGAAGCGGCTGCGCGGGATCGATGCGCCGCTCGCGAATTTCTTCGCCTCGGGCGTCTTCGAGCTGCGACAGAAATTCGGACCGATCCTGTGGCAGTTCCCCCCGAACTTCCGGTACGACCACGATCTGTTCGCGCGTTTCTTCGACCAACTGCCGCGTGATACCGATGCTGCATTGAAACTGGCGCGCCGCCGCGACTTCCGGATGAAGGGCCGCGCGCGTCTGGCGATCGACCGCGCAAGAAGATTGCGCCACGCGATCGAGATCAGGCACGAAAGTTTCCTCGACGACGATTTCGTCGCGCTGCTACGGGAGCAGAACATCGCATTGGTGGTGGCCGACACCGCCGGTCGCTGGCCCTACGTGGAAGACGTCACCGCGGATTTCATGTACCTGCGCCTGCACGGGGACGAGGAGCTCTACGTCAGCGGCTATACCGATCGGGCGCTGGATCGCTGGGCTGCGCGCATCCGCGCCTGGAGCGGAGGCTCGCAACCGGCGGACGCGCGGTTGATCACCGCAAAAAAAGCGAAGACGCGCAAATCACGCGATGTGTATTGCTACTTCGACAACGATGCGAAGGTGAAGGCGCCGTTCGACGCCATGAAGTTGAACGAGAAACTGGGCCTGGACTGATCTAACGCCGCGTTCCGCGCAATCGCTCGATCGGAAACGTCGCGATTTCCTCGCCGCCCACGCGCCGTGGCTGGCCTTCGGGCGGACCCCACGCGTGCATTTCGATCACCTCCCATGTTGCGGCAACGCAGTCTTCCGCACGCATCACTTCGTAGGCTTGCAACATACGCGCTAAACGCGCCTTGCCGGTGAGTCCGCGTTCGCGCTGCGCATCCGCATTGGTGGCGCCCAGGCCTTTCAGTTCACGCAACAGGTCGCGTGGCGATTCGTAGCGCGATTGCAGGTGATCGACGTCCAGCACCGGGTCGCGCAGGCCCGCCGCCAGGGCGGCGTCGCCCAGATCGTGCATGTCCAGAAAGCGGCTGACGTGTGGATGCGTTTCATCCGCCGCAGCCCAGGCTCGTCGCAGTTCTCGCAGGGTGTCGGGACCGAGCGTGGTGAGCGCCAGGAAGCCGTTCGGCTTCAGCACGCGCGCGAACTCGGAGAACAGCGGCAGTGGATCCTCGAACCACTGGATGCAGAGGTTCGAATGCAGCACGTCCACGCTGCTGCCGGAGAGCGGAAGCCGCAACGCGTCCGCGCAGACCCGTTCGAATGGCTTCATCCAGCCGCCGTGTCGTCGCGCCACTTGCAGCATCGGCAGCGCGATGTCCAGCGCGATCACCTGCGCGTGTGGCCAGCGGCGTTTCAGGATCGCTGCGCCGCGCCCGGTGCCGCAGCCCATGTCCAGTACGAGTTGCGGCGCGCCCTCGTAGTAGTCGAGCCGCTCGAACAGGCGCGACTGCACCGTGCGTTGCAGCGCATCGTTCTGCTCGTAACTCGCCGCGGCGCGTCCGAAGGCGCGCCGCACCTGGCGATGGTCGATGCGGTACGCGGTCATGGCGAGGGCTCCGGCGGATCTGCTTTCGGGACGCGATCGATCAACGGCTGCAAGGCGCGCGCGACCGCCTCCGCATGGCCGATGAAAGGCGCGTGGCCGCCGCCGTCGATGCGAACGAATGTGCCGCCGCACCATTCTGCACTCCATTGCATCGCGGCCCACGGCACCAGCCTGTCGCGGCGCCCGGCTATCCACGTGTTCGGTTGCTGCAGATCGCGCAGTCGCGCACGCAGGTCGGTGCGCTCCAGCACCTCCAGCCCGTCGCACAGCGCGCGCACGTCCGGGGCCTGATCGCGCAGCGCGTCGCGGCGCAGGCGGCGCAGGTCTTCCTGGGCGCAATCGCTGCCCAGCGCTTCCAGCGCGAGAAAGCGCTCGAGCGTGCCGCGGTAGTCGCCGCGCAGGTCGGTCGCGAACTGCTGCAGGATCTCCGGTGAGATCGCATGCGGCCAGTTTTCGCCGCGCACGAAACGCGGCGACGCGCACAGCATCGCCAGCGCGCGCACTTGCTGCTCCAGGTGCAACGCGGCGTGCAGCGCGATCAGTCCACCCAGCGACCAGCCCAGCCACAGCGCAGGTGGAGTCGCCTGTCCGATGGCGCGAGCGCAGGCATCCAGTGTCAGAGGAACGGTGCTGTTGCGTGAATCGCCGTGACCGGGCAGATCGACGAGATGCAGAGTGCATCGATCTTCCAGGCGTTCGACCAGCGGTGCGAACACCGCGGAGGACATGGCCCAGCCGTGCAACAACACGACATGCGTGTCGCCGCGGCCGCGGGTTTCGACGTGGAGATCGCCGCTCATTCGGGTCGCGCGATGTCCGAAAGCGCATCCAGCAGTTTGTCCACGTCGGCTTCTTCGTGCGCGACGGACAGGGTTACCCGCAGGCGCGCGGTGTCTGCAGGAACGGTGGGCGGACGAATCGCGGTCACCAGGATGCCGTGTTGTTCGAGCGACGCGGCGGCTTGCAGCGTGCGCGTGGGATGGCCCAGCACCATCGGTTGTATCGGCGTGCGCGATGGCGTCAGCGGCAGATCGAGTTGCCGTGCGCCCGTGCGAAAGCGTGCGATCAGTTTCTGCAGTTTTTCGCGCCGCCAATCCTCGGCGCGCGCAAGCCGCAACGCCGTGCGCGCGGCCGCCACAAGCGCCGGCGGCATCGCCGTGGTGTAGACGAAGGTGCGCGCGAATTGCGTCAGGCCTTCGATCAGTTCCGTGCTGCCGGCCACGAACGCACCTGCGCAGCCGAGCGCCTTCCCCAGGGTCGCCATCAGCACCGGCGCATCGTTTTGCGCGAGCCCGGCTTCGTCGAGGCTGCCCGCACCGGCTCGGCCCAGCACGCCGACTCCATGCGCGTCGTCGACCATCAACGCCGCGCCTTCGCGCGCACACAGCGCGGACAGTTCGCGCAGTGGCGCCACATCGCCGTCCATGCTGAAGACGCCGTCGGAGGCGAGCAGCGCGGGAGCATTCGTCGCGCTAGCCAGCTGCCGCGCGGCGCTTTCGACATCGGCATGCCGATAGCGCCTGGACGTGCAGCCGGCGAGCTTCGCGGCATCCAGCAGGCTGGCGTGGTTCAACTTGTCCTGCACGCACACGCCGTCACGGTCGAGGAGCGCCTGCATCGCGCCGAGATTGGCGAGCCAGCCGGAGGAGAACAACAGCGCGCGATCGCGCCCCGTCCAGTCGGCCAGTTCTTCTTCCAGCAGCGCGTGTTCGCGATGGTGCCCGCAAACGAGGTGCGCGGCCGTGCCGCCGACGCCGTGTTCATCCGCTGCGCGCCTCAGCGACGCGACGATCTCGGGATGATGCGCGAGCCCCAGATAGTCGTTGCTGCAGAAATTCAGCAGCTCCCGCCCGCCGATCACCACATGCGCGGCACGCGAGTGCTCGACCACGCGCAACCGTCGCAACAGCCCGTCGCGTTCGCGCTCCGCAGTGCGTGCGCCCAGCGCGTGCAGCAGATCGGGGCGGGACATGGACCCGACGATCAGGCCGCGTTGCAGCGCTCGAGGATGTCGGCGTGCACCGTGCGTGGATGGTTTTCATGTGCGAGATCGATCTGCATCGGCTTCAATCCCAGCCTTTCGAACAGCGCGCGATCGTGTTCGACATCCGGGTTGCCTGTCGTCAGCAGTTTCTCGCCGTAGAAGATCGAGTTCGCCCCCGAGTAGAAGCACAACGCCTGCAATTCATCGCTCATCTCCGCGCGTCCGGCAGAAAGACGCACCACCGATTTCGGCATCGAGATGCGCGCAACCGCAATCGTCCTCACGAATTCGAACGGATCGAGCAGCGCGGTGCCATGCAATGGTGTGCCTTCGACCTGCACCAGCCGGTTGATCGGCACCGATTGCGGATGCTCGGGCAGGTTTGCCAGCGTCTGCAAAAGTCCCGCGCGCTGCTCGCGCGATTCGCCCATGCCGACGATGCCGCCGCAGCAGGTCTTCATGCCCGCCGCGCGCACGTTTTCCAGGGTGTCGAGGCGATCCCGGTATTCGCGGGTGTGGACGATTTCGCCGTAGAACTCGGGCGCGGTATCGAGATTGTGGTTGTAATAGTCCAGCCCGGCGTCCTTCAGCGACTGCGCCTGCGATTGGCTCAGCATGCCGAGCGTGGCGCAGGTTTCCATGCCGAGCGCGCGCACTTCCCGGATCATCGTCGCGACCTTGGGGATGTCGCGATCCTTGGGCGAGCGCCACGCCGCACCCATGCAGAAGCGCGTGGCGCCAGCGTCGCGCGCGGCGCGCGCGCTCTCGAGAACGTCTTCCAGCTCCATCAGCTTCTCGGCCTGCACGCCGGTGTGATAGCGGACTGCCTGCGGGCAATAGGCGCAATCCTCCGGGCAGCCGCCGGTCTTGATGGACAGCAGCGTCGACAATTGCACCTGGTTGGCCGGGAAATGCGCGCGATGGACCGTTTGCGCGCGGAACACGAGGTCGTTGAAAGGCAGGGCGAACAGCGCCTCCGCTTCGGCCACCGACCAATCGTGGCGGATCTCCGCCGGAGGTGCGGATGCG
>DASXWZ010000101.1:0-5498 GCA_036503375.1 Rhodanobacteraceae bacterium
ATCATGGCGCGCCGTCAATCGCGCCAGCAGTTCGTTGACGTACAACCCGGACAGCAAGGTGTCGCCCGCGTAGCGTGGCGCGGTGCCGATGACTTCCGCTGCACGCAGGTTCGGCAATTCTCCGGTGCCCGCCCAGTCGAGGCTCAGCAACTGGAACGGCTCCAGCATCGCGCGCGTGATGCGCGCACGCGGCGCGCGCACGCCGCGTGCCAGCAGGCCAATGCGGCCGTGCTCGCGGCTGAACACCTCCAGCAAGAGGCTGGTCTCTCGCCAGGCGCGCGCGTGCAGGATCCAGGCGGGTTGATTGGAGACGCGCATCTACGGCGAGGCTCGGGACTCGGGGCTCGGGACTCGGTTCTGCCTTGCCGTAGCGCGCATGGAGACACGCACTCCGATCCGCGGTTTGCCAGTACTTGCAGAGCCAATCGGCTTTCGAATTTCCGGGTCCCGAGTCCCGGGTCCCGGGTCCCGGCTCTTATTCATACCCGAACCGCTTCAACGCCGCTTCGTCATCCGACCAGCCTGCCCGCACCTTCACCCACGACTTCAGAAAAACGCGGCGGCCGAGAAGTTTCTCGATACCGCGGCGGGCGGCGCTGCCGATCTTCTTCAGGCGGTCGCCGCCCGTTCCGATCACGATCTTTTTCTGTCCCTCCCGCTCCACCCAGATCACCGCGGCGATTTCGGTGAGGCCATCGTCGCGATCCTTGAACGATTCGATTTCAACCGTCGTCGCATACGGCAATTCCTCGCCGAGCTGGCGCATCAATTGTTCGCGGATCAATTCCGCGCAGAGGAAACGTTCGCTGCGATCGGTGAAGGTGTCCGGATCGAACACCGGCTCGCGCTGCGGCAGGCGCTCAAGGATGCCGCGCTCGAGGTCCGCAATGCCTTCGCCGCGCTGCGCGCTCAGCCAGAACACTTCGTCGAAGGGGTGTTGCGCGCAAAGCTGCTCCACGAGCGGCAGCAGTGCGGCCTTGTCGCGCACGCGATCGAGCTTGTTCAAGGCCAGCAACCGCGGGAGCGGCGCGGTCGCGATCGCGGCGTACACCGCTTCGTCTTCGTCGTTCCAGCGGCCGGCTTCGATCACCTGCACCGCCACGTCCGCTTCTGCAACGGCCGTCTGCACGGCACGATTCAAGCTGCGATTCATCGCGCGCTTGGCCTGCGCGTGCATGCCGGGCGTATCGAGGAATAGTATTTGGCCTTCCGGTTTCGTCACCACGCCAAGGATACGGTGCCGCGTGGTGTGCGGCCGCGACGTCACGATCGAGACCCGCTCGCCCACCAGCGCGTTCAACAGCGTGGACTTGCCGACGTTGGGTCGTCCGAGGATCGCGGCGGTGCCACAGCGGAATGCAGATTCACTTGACATCTGAAGCGGTTCTCAAAGCGTAGCGAGCGAAGACAGGTTGCGCGACGCCGGAGCGCAGGTCGAAACTTTTGCGCTTACGCGATGCCTTGAATGGCATCGCGTGCAAAAGTTTCGGGTGAGGCATGGATGCCGATCGGAAAACTTACCATGGATGGTTGCTTGCGCGTACAGGGAGTCGGACAGAACTTCCTTCAGGCGCCGCCCGATCCGATCAAAGCATCCAGCGCCGATTCCGCCGCCATCTGCTCGGCCGCGCGCCGGTTGCTGCCGCTGCCCTCGAAACGCGCCGGTTCCGGTTCGCCCAACACGCAGGCCACCTCGAAAATGCGCGCGTGCTCTTCGCCGCGCGTCGCCAGCAATTCGTATTGCGGCAGGGGATAGCCCTGCGCCTGCAGCCATTCCTGCAGGCGCGTCTTGGCGTCCTTGATCGCACTCTCCGTGGACTCCACCGCTGCACGGAACATCGCGCGCAGCCAGTTGCGGCAGGCGTCGAATCCGCCATCCAGATACACCGCAGCCACCAGCGCTTCGAATGCGTCGGCAAGGATGGAATCGCGGCGAAAACCGCCGCTCTTCAGCTCTCCCGGACCGAGCAGCAGTTCGTCGCCGAGGTCGAGCGCGCGTGCCCGCTCGGCCAGCGCGGGGCCGCTGACCAGTTGCGCGCGCAGGCGCGTCAGTTCGCCCTCGTCGGCGCGCGGGCGGGTTTCGTAGAGCAGTTCGGCGACGGCGAGGTTGACCAACGCATCGCCCAGGAATTCCAGCCGTTCGTTGTTCGGCCGGCCGGCGCTGCGGTGGGTCAGCGCCAGCCGCAGCAGTTCTGGATCATGGAAGGAATATCCGGCTTTCACGCCCCGGCATTGTTCCCCAGCGGCACGGTCTTGTCGAAGTGCAGCAGGAAATCGATGTTGTAGAGGAAGGGGATGTCCTTGTCGTACTTCACCTGCAACGTGCCGCCGCCGGGACCGTTCCTGATGTGGATGTTCTGCGACGAGAACGTCTTGTCGTCCACGTACTGGAAGCTGCCCTTGAACGCCAGGTCGCGCTGGATCTCCTCCGGCGACTTGGTGGCGAGATCGGGCTCCGACGCGAGCGTCTTCATCGCCTTCACCACGCCCAGATATTCGGCGTAGGCCGGCACCAGCTTCATCGCCATGTAAGCGAAGAACCCGACGATGATCAGGACGAACACGAACCCGATCAGGGTAAGACCTTGTTGCCTCTTCATCTGCATTCCCCCGCAACGTGAACTAGGGACTGTGACCAGGCCCGGTGGCGCGGAGTCTAGCAGCACCTTTCGGCGCGGGAATGCGCAACGCGTCGCCGGTTCGGTCAATGCAGAACTGTGCCGATCCGCTTCAGGTTCGCCAGGCTGAACCAGATCAGGAAGGCCTTGCCGCGAAGATTCTTCTCTGGCACCGGACCCCAGAAGCGGCTGTCGGAACTGTTGTCGCGGTTGTCGCCCATCGCCCAGTAACAGCCCCGCGGTACCACCCAGGTACCCTCGGTGCGCGGATCGCGCATCAGCGGAGGCAGCACGATGATGTGGTGGTTGACATCGCCGATGCGCTCGTTGCGTTCGATGCCGCCGGCCTGCGCGGTGCGCAAGCTCTCCGCATCGGTGTCGGTGATCGGTCCGAGATAAGTCTGCGGCAGCGGCTTGCCGTTCACGAACACCTGCTCGTTGCGCACGCTGATGGTGTCGCCGGGCAGGCCGACGATGCGCTTGATGTAGTCCTCTTTGGGATTGGGCGGATACTTGAAAACCGCGATGTCGCCGCGATGCGGCTCGCCGATGTTCACGATCTTGGTGTCGGTCACCGGCAGGCGCAGGCCGTAGGCGAACTTGTTGACGAGCACGAAATCGCCGACCAGCAGTGTCGGCATCATCGATCCGGACGGGATGCGGAAAGGCTCGACCAGGAAGGTGCGGAACAGCAGCACCGCCAGGATCACCGGGAAGAACGAGCGCGCGTAGTCCACCAGCATCGGCTCGTGCGGCTTCTCTCCGCCGGCCGTGGCGCTCTCGATGCGGCGATGCTGGAACAGCAACCGGTCCAGCGCCCAGATCACGCCGAAAGCCGCCGTCATCAACACCAGCGCCAGTGCGAAATCGGAGGTCACGTACCAGATGTACAGGCACGCGCCGACGATGGCGACCAGCAGGATCATTCCCCACGAATCTTTGTTCATTCCTGTTCCTTCGCCATTTCGAAACTCATTCACTTCGCCGTTCGTTTTCACCGTCGTCATTCCGGACGCCGCGAAGCGGCGATCCGGAATCTGCTTTTCAAGCGTCCCGAAGAAGAGCAGATTCCGGGTTCCGGCCTTCGGCCGGCCCCGGAGTGACGACAAGGGTGGTTACGTCCTTCCGACTTCCGACTCCCAGACTCACGATTCCCGAGTCCCGATTTCTAAAGCACTGGATCCCGGCTCAGCGCACATCCCTGTGCTGGCCGGGATGACGACATCCTGTCGTCACTTGTCCGTCCGCAGCACCGCGAGAAACGCCTCCTGCGGGATCTCCACGCGGCCGACCTGCTTCATGCGCTTCTTGCCTTCCTTCTGCTTCTCCAGCAGCTTGCGCTTGCGCGTCACGTCGCCGCCGTAGCACTTGGCCAGCACGTTCTTGCGCAACGCCTTCACCGTCGAGCGCGCGATGATCTGCGCGCCGACCGCGGCCTGGATCGCCACGTCGAACATCTGCCGCGGGATCAGCTCGCGCATGCGCTCGACCAGCTCGCGGCCGCGACGTTCGGCCTGCGCACGATGCACGATCAACGACAGCGCGTCCACCCGGTCACCGTTGATCAGCACGTCCACGCGCACGAACGCGCCCGGCTCGAAACGCAGAAAGTGGTAGTCCATCGAGGCATAGCCCCGCGAGACAGATTTCAGCCTGTCGAAGAAATCCAGCACCACTTCCGCGAGCGGCATCTCGTAGCTGATCCGCACCTGGCTGGCCATGTACTGGATCGAACGTTGCACGCCGCGCTTCTCCTCGCACAACGTGATCACGTTGCCGACATAGTCTGGCGGGGTCAGGATGTCGGCGACGATGATCGGTTCACGGATTTCGGCCACCTGCGGCGAAGCGGGCAGCTTGGCCGGATTGTCCAGCAGCAGGATCGAACCGTCGGTGCGCTGCACTTCGTACACCACGGTCGGCGCGGTGCTGACCAGATCGAGGTCGTATTCGCGCTCCAGCCGCTCCTGCACGATCTCCATGTGCAGCATGCCGAGGAATCCGCAGCGGAATCCGAAGCCCATCGCCTCCGACGACTCCGGTTCGAAGAACAGCGCAGCGTCGTTGAGACGCAACTTGTCGAGCGCTTCGCGCAACGCGGGGAAATCATCGGCGTTGACAGGGAACAGTCCCGCGAACACGCGCGGCTGCATCTGCTGGAAACCAGGCAATGGCCTGGGTGCCGGATCGTTGGCCAGCGTCAGCGTGTCACCCACCGGCGCGCCGTGCACATCCTTGATCGAGGCGCAGACGAAACCGACCTCACCCGCGCCGAGCTTGTCGAGCTTCTTCCGTTTGGGCGTAAAGACGCCCACTTCCAGGACCTCGTGCGCACGGCCGGTGGACATCACCAGCAGCTTGTCGCGTGGGCGTATCTCGCCCTGCATCACGCGCACCAGCGAAACGACGCCGAGATAATTGTCGAACCAGGAATCGATGATCAGCGCCTGCAGCTTGTCGGTGTCGCGGGGCTTGGGCGGCGGGATGCGCGCCACGATCGCTTCCAGCACCTCGATCACGTTCTCGCCGGTCTTGGCGCTGATCGCAAGCGCGTCGTCGGCGTGGATGCCGATCACCGCCTCGATTTCCTCCTTCACCTTGGGGATGTCGGCGGTCGGCAGGTCGATCTTGTTCAAGACCGGCACCACTTCCAGGCCCATCTCGACCGCGGTGTAGCAGTTGGCGACCGATTGCGCCTCGACACCCTGCGCCGCGTCGACGACCAGCAGCGCGCCTTCGCACGCGGCCAGCGAACGCGAAACCTCATAGGAAAAATCCACGTGGCCGGGCGTGTCGATGAAGTTCAACTGGTAAGTGTTGCCGTCGCGCGCGCTGTACGGCAGCGATACCGATCGCGCCTTGATGGTGATGCCGCGCTCG
>DASXWZ010000102.1:0-6716 GCA_036503375.1 Rhodanobacteraceae bacterium
GTTCGTATTGTCGCTGTGCTTCTTCCTGCTGGGCTTCATCGGCCTGGTGATCGGCATCTGGCCGAACATCGTTCCGCCTTCGCTCACCATCTGGCAGGCGGCTTCCGCACCCAGTTCACAATTGTTCGTGATGGTCGGCGCGTTCATCATGATTCCCGCGGTGCTGGGCTACACCGCGTATTCCTACAGCGTGTTCCGGGGCAAGATCGCGGCGGACGCGGGATATCACTAGAAGGCGGGACGCGTTTCACGGTCCTTCGGCACCCCCGGATGCCCGGACACGAAATTTCGCTTATAGTCCGCCCATGGGCGAATCCGACATGAAGACCGAACTGGACGGGCTGTCCACGGCGATGGATCGCGCGCTGGAGGCGCTGCGCACCTTGCGCGAGGAAAACGAGAGCCTGCGCCACACCCGCGAGCAGCTGGCGGCCGAGCGAGCGCAACTCCTGTCGCGCAATGAACTGGCGCGCACGCGCGTGGAAGCGATGATCGAGCGCTTGAAAGCGCTGGAGAACGCGGGCTGAGCGCGCGCGTTTACGCGCTGCCTTGACTGCGGAGGCAGGATGCCGAAGCGAACGCCATGGATGGCGCGAGTAATGGCATCGCGTGCGTGCGCGAAGGCCAAAGGCAGGACGCCTTTGGCAGGCCTCAATCGCTAGCGCGATTTCGACTTAGCGAGATCAGGGATGATCGAGCTTGGCAACATGAGCTGATCGAAGTTATCACGGCGCAAGCACCATGAGCGCAACAAAAGAATCCATAACCGCCACCGTCCGCCTGCTCGACCGCGAATTCCTGGTCGGCTGCGCGCCGGAGGAACGCGAAGGCCTGATGGCTGCGGCGACTTTCCTCGACGGCAAGATGCGCGAACTGCGTGGTTCTTCACGCAGCGTGGGTTATGACCGCGTCGCGGTGCTGGCCGCGCTCTCGATCGCGCACGAATTGCTGCAACTGCGTCACAGCCAGAATGAACAGATGCGCGGCGTTGGCGAAGGATTGAGCATGCTGCGCCGCAAGCTTGAAGGCGCACTCGCGACGCAAGTAAAATAGCCGCGGCGTCCCCTGCGATGTGCGGCAGTGCATCTTCAGCAATTGCCTTGTTCCTAATGCACGACCTCGGGCCGGCATATACCGAATGAGTGTGCAAGTCCGCCGCGAGCGGAAAGCCTGATCTTCCGGTGAGCCTGCCCACTTGATCCTCGGGATCAGGGTCGCTCGGTGTGCACCGGCATCGCGGAGGGCGCGCTTTCCTTCTCCCTCCGGAGAAGGTCGCGCGAAGCGCCGAATGAGGGTCGAAGTTGCCGCGCTTACGCGATGCCTTGAATGGCATCGCGTGCAGCAACTGAGGAGGAAGCAAGGACGCCGACTGGAGTACGCTTCAGGGACGAATCCTTGCGAGCAGCCGTCCATGGCGCCTCTTCCGATCGGCATCCATGCCTCACCCTCACAGCCAACGCGATCTGCCGTTCAAGGCAGATCGCAAGCGCCGGCTGCTCGACCTCTCCCGCCAGGAGAGGGTTTTTGACTTCTGGCACCCACGATTTTCGCTCGAAGCTGCGCGCCGAAATGTCCGCGCGCCGCATGGCATTGGGCGCGGCCGAGCGCATCAACGCGGCTGAAGGTGCGGCGCGCTCGCTGGAGCGGTTGCCCGAATTCATGGTGGACGCCAACGTTGCCGGCTACTGGGCGGTGCGCGGCGAATTGCCCTTGAACCTCGTCGTCGCCAGCCTGCATTCGCGCGGACAGCACTATCTTCTTCCCGTGCTGGACGAAAATTCGCCGCGTTGCCTGCGCTTCGCCGAGTACAGGACCGGCGATGGGCTGAAATCCAACCGGTTCGGCATCCCTGAACCCCGCAACGCCACGCGGATCGACGCGCGGCAGCTCGACCTGGTGCTGCTGCCGCTGCTGGCGTTCGACGCGCGCGGAAATCGCCTCGGCACCGGGGGCGGTTTCTACGACACCACGTTTTCCTTTCTGCGCGATCGCGAACAAGCGGCCAAACCGATACTGGTCGGCATCGGCTACGCTTTTCAGCAGGTCGAATCGCTGCCCGCCGAGAACTGGGACGTGGCGCTGGACTACCTCGCCACCGAACGGGAGTTGATCGATTGCCGAGCGGAACCGGGACCCTGACATGAATCGCTGGCTGATGAAGACCGAACCGGACACGTTCTCGATCGACGATTTGAAGCGCGTCAAGGTCGAACCGTGGAACGGCGTGCGCAATTACCAGGCGCGCAACCACATCCGCCAGATGCGCAAGGGCGACGAGGTGCTGATCTATCATTCGAGTTGCGCGGTGCCTGGCGCCGCCGGCATCGGTGAAGTGGCGAGCGCGCCCTACCCCGACCCCACGCAGTTCGACCCCAAGAGCGAGTACTTCGACGCCGGCAGCGATCGCGCCGATCCGCGCTGGTCTCTGGTCGATGTGCGCTACAAGCGCAAGCTGAAACGTGCGATCCCGCTCGACGAGATCAAGAAGTTGCGCAACCTCGGCGACTTCGCCCTGACCCGCCGCGGTAATCGGCTGTCGGTCTTGCCGGTCACCGAAGCGCAATGGAAAGCGATCCTCGAACTGGAATAGCGGCGGATCATCCCGCGCGGTCCCCGCTCGGCGCGCGTGCTATCGTCGCGCGCTTCGTCGAGCGGCCGCAACGCACGTGATCACGCAAGCCGAATTCGATGCGCTCGCCGCCGCGGGCCACACGCGCATTCCGCTGGTGCGCGAGGTGCTGTCCGATCTGGACACGCCGCTGTCGGTGTACCTGAAGCTGGCCGACGGCCCCTACACCTTCCTGTTCGAGTCGGTCGAAGGCGGCGAGAACTGGGGGCGCTACTCGATCATCGGCCTGCCGGTCCGGCGGGTGTTCCGCTTCCGCGGCCGCACGCTGGAAATCGAACAGCACGGCGAAGTGATCGAGCGACGCGAACTCGCCGATCCGCTGGCGGAAATCGAAGCCCTGCGCATGCAATACGACGTGCCGCGCCTGCCGCAACTGCCCGCGTTCACGGGCGGACTCGTCGGCTATTTCGGTTTCGAGTGCGTGGGCTGGATCGAGGAGAAGCTGCGCGCGGACAAACGCGATGAACTCGATCTCGATGACGCGCTGCTGATGCTGGCCGAAGAAGTGGCGGTGTTCGACAACCTGCGCGGCCGACTGTATCTGATCGTGCACGTCGATCCTGCGCAGCCGCAGGCGTATGCGCGTGGATCGCGGCGGCTGGACGAACTGGCGCACCGTTTGCGGCGTTCGGGTTACGCCTATCCGGAAATGCCGGATCCGAAACCATTGGACGAATCGGATTTCAAATCCAGCTTCACGCGCGAGCAATATGAAAACGTGGTGCTCCGCGCACAGGAACTGATCCGCGCGGGTGAAATCTTCCAGGTCGTCCCGTCGCAGCGTTTGTCGGTGCCATTCCGCGCGCGGCCGATCGATGTCTATCGCGCGCTGCGTGCGTTGAATCCTTCGCCCTACATGTATTTCATCGACCTGGGTTCGGCGCAGATCGTGGGCTCTTCGCCGGAAATCCTGGTGCGATTGCAGAACGGTCGCGTGGTGCTGCGGCCGATAGCCGGCACGCGCAGACGCGGCGCCACGCGCGACGAAGATCTGGCGCTGGAAACGGAATTGCTGGCCGATTCCAAGGAACGCGCCGAACACTTGATGCTGATCGATCTCGGTCGCAACGACGTCGGGCGCGTGGCAAGAACCGGCAGCGTGCAATTGACCGAATCCTTCGCGATCGAACGCTATTCGCACGTGATGCACATCGTCTCGCAGGTCGAGGGCGAGCTGCGGGAAGGCTTGAGCTACATGGACGTATTGCGCGCGTGCTTCCCCGCCGGCACCGTCTCGGGCGCGCCGAAAATCCGCGCCATCGAAATCATCCAGCAACTGGAACCGTGCAAGCGCAACGTCTATGCCGGCGCGGTCGGCTGGATCGGCTGGTGGGGCGACGCCGACACCGCCATCGCCATCCGCACCGCGGTGATCAAGGGCGGCCGCCTGCACGTACAGGCCGGCGGTGGAGTCGTGCACGACTCCGATCCGGCGGCCGAGTGGGAAGAAACGATGAACAAGGGCCGCGCGCTCTTCCGCGCCGTGGCGCAGGCAGTGAGAGGGTTGTAGCGGGCTCAGTGCACCGCCGGCCGCAAGGTGCCAGCCAGAAACTCCTTGCGCCGTGGCGACGGTTCGCCTCCGATCGCCCGTGCAGCATCGTAAAAGTTCGCCCAATCGCCGTCGCAACGCTCGAACAGCGCTGCGAAGGCGGGTACGCCGCGCTGATAAAGGCCGAACGGCAGCAGCGTGGCGTTGTTGGGCGGCGTCGCGAACCAGTCATCCCAAGTGTGATCGCCATGCCATTGCGTGTCGCGCAGGTGCTGGTAGTCCGTTCCCAGCCGCACGAAGATCTGCTGCTTGCGTTGCAATTTTTCCGCATCGGAGACATCGCTGGCGTACAGTTTTTTCAGGCGTTCGCGCGTGGCCAACACCAATTCTGTGAATTGGCGCTGGTGTCGATCGGAAGCGGAATCCGGCGGCGGCAGATGGTTGTACGCGTGCCATTCACGCAAGCCTTCGCGCTGCACGAATGTGGCGAAGGATTCGTTGAACTCGGTGTCGTCCTTGACGTAAACCGCCTGATGCGCGAGTTCGTGGAAGATCGTGCCGACGATGTCGTCGTCGCTCCAGTCGTCCATCGTGGAGAGCAGCGGATCGGCGAAATGACCCAGCGTGGAATAGGCCGGCACGCCGCCGATCCAGACGTCGTCGCCATGCTCACGCAGCTTGTTTGCCAGCGTTTGCGCACGATCGAGCCGGTAGAAGCCCTGGTACGCCACGCAGCCGGAAAACAGGAAACAATGTTCGATCGGCTGCAGCGACAGCGCAGGCGTGGCGAACACGTTGTACATCACGAACGGGCGGCCGATGTCGGCGTAGGTCGTGTAGCTCTCGTTGCGCGGCAGTTTCAGCACGTCGGACGCGAAGGCCCGTGCGCGTTGCGCCAGCTCCAGGCGCGCCCGCAGCTCCGGCGACGTGTGCGGATCGGCGATCACGCGCGGAATGGGACGGCGCGCATGCAGTACTTGCGCTTCTCCCGCGGCGAGGTGCGCGTAGTAGCCGATCGTCGTGCAGCCGGGAGCGTGCGCCAGCGCACTCACGAGGACGAGGCCGCGCCAGAGCGCGTGGATAACACCCGCATTCGTCTTGTTTCGCTGCAATCGCACCTTCACACTTGCGTTTCTTCTCGCGGAACGATCCATGCTGCTCCTGGTCGACAACTATGACAGCTTCACCTTCAACCTCGCGCAATATCTGGGCGAACTGGGCGAAGAGGTGCGGGTGTCGCGCAACGATGCGCTCGATGTCGCCGGCATCCGGGCGCTGGCGCCGGCGCGGATCCTGATCTCGCCCGGCCCCGGCACGCCGGACGATGCCGGCGTTTCGCTGGATCTGTTGCGCGAACTCGCGGGAGAAATACCGATCCTGGGCGTGTGCCTGGGCCATCAAGCGATCGGGCAGGCGTTCGGCGGCCGGATCGTCCGCGCGAAACAGATCATGCACGGCAAGACTTCGATGATCCATCACACCGGCACCGGCGTCTTCGCCGGATTGCCCAATCCGTTCGAAGCCACGCGCTACCACTCGCTGGTGATCGAGCGGGCGTCGCTGCCGGAGTGCCTCGAGATCACGGCCTGGACGCAAACGCCCGAGGGCGGATTCGACGAGATCATGGGCGTGCGCCACCGCAAGCTTCCTGTGGAAGGCGTGCAGTTTCATCCGGAATCGATATTGACCCGGAACGGTCACGACCTGCTAAGCAATTTCCTGCGCGCACCGTTGCCGCAAGCCGCATGAGCACGCCCATCACCGCGCGCGAGGCCCTGCAGCGCACGATCGAGCATCGCGAGATCTTCCACGACGAGATGATCGAGCTGATGCGGCAGATCATGCGCGGTGAGGTCTCGGACGTAATGGCGGCCGCGATCCTGACCGGCCTGCGCGTGAAAAAGGAATCGATCGGCGAGATCGCAGGAGCGGCCACGGTGATGCGCGAGCTGGCGTTGAAGGTCGAAGTGCCACCCACGCCGCATTTCATCGACATCGTCGGCACCGGCGGCGACGGCGCGCACAGCTTCAATATCTCGACCGCCGCGATGTTCGTGGCCGCCGCGGCGGGCGCGCGCATCGCCAAGCACGGCAATCGCGGCGTCAGTTCATCGAGCGGCAGCGCGGACGTGCTGCAGGCGCTGGGTGCGAATATCGAGCTGACACCGCGGCAGGTCGCGGAATGCATCGAGCGCTGCGGCATCGGTTTCATGTTCGCGCCGTTGTTCCATCCGGCGATGAAAGCCGTCGCCGGCATCCGCCGCGAGATGGGCGTGCGCACCCTGTTCAATATCCTGGGGCCGCTGACCAATCCCGCCAACGCGCCGAATATCCTGATGGGCGTGTTTCATCCTGATCTGGTCGGAATCCAGGTGCGGGCGCTGCAACGGCTCGGTGCGCAGCGTGCGCTGGTGGTGCACGGCAGAGATGGGCTGGACGAGATTTCGCTGGGCGGCGCGACGCTGATCGGCGAGTTGCGCGACGGCGCAGTGCATGAATACGAAATCGAACCGGAGCAATTCGGCCTGGCGATGGCGTCCAGCCGCAATCTGCGGGTGGCGAGCGCGGAAGAATCGAGAGCGATGCTGCTGCGCGCGC
>DASXWZ010000103.1:0-4345 GCA_036503375.1 Rhodanobacteraceae bacterium
GAAGATCTGCGAATTCACGCCGACCACCTGCCCTTGCAGGTTGAATAGCGGACCGCCGGAATTGCCGCGGTTGATCGGCACGTCGGTCTGGATGAAGGGTACGTACTGCTGATCGGCCTGGCCGAAACTGCGGCCGGTCGCGCTGACGATGCCTTGCGTCACGGAGTGGTCGAAACCGAACGGCGAGCCGATCGCCACTACCCACTGCCCCGGCTTCACCGAATGTGAGTCCCCGATCGTCACCACCGGGAGATTGCCGGCGCTGACCTTCAGCAGCGCGATGTCGTATTGCGGATCGGTGCCGACGACTTTCGCCGTCAACTCGCGTCGATCCGACAAGCGCACCGTCACGGTGTCGGCGTGATCGACCACGTGATTGTTGGTGAGGATGTAGCCGTCGGCGGAGATGATGAAGCCCGAACCGATCGATTCCGCGCCCCGGTCTGGTCCACTATCCGGCCCCTGATCCGGCGGCTGGATCGGCATGCCGAAGAAGCGCTTGAAGATGTCCGGGATCTGCTGATCGTCCGGACCGCCCGCATCGGGCCCGTCGTCGCCCACTTCGCTGGCGTGGTTGTAGTGCGCCTGCACGTTGACCACGGCAGGACCGTATTTCTGCACGATGCCGGTGAAATCGGGAAGATCGGCGGCGCCGGCGGTCAGCGCGACCGAGGAAATGAAAAGGAAAATGAAAACGGCGAAAGCCTGCCTCGCGCGTGGAAGCATGGTGGGACTCCTCATTTGGGATCAAAACCTGTCCGCGATTCCGCGCAGCATGCGATGCGCGCCGTCGGCGCATCGTGCACGCGCGATGCGCGGCGTCGCGATCAATGCTGCTGCGGCACCTGCGCCTGCGGGCGCCGATCCGGCATCAGCAGGATGTAAGGCGCGCCGTCGAGATCCTGCTGCGGCTCGCGCATCAGCGTGGGCATGCTCAGCGAATCGGGGGCGTAGGCCGCCTGCTGCAGATAATTGCCGGACACCGAGCCGGCCACGGTCGGGCGCGCGGCGAGAAACATCGGTTGGCGATCCAGCCAGGGCGCCGGGGTGCTGCGACTGACGGCCGTGGCCGCAATACGCGGCACCAGCGGCGAGGCAGGAATGGCCGCGGCAGGCGCGCGCGCGGAATGTTGTCCGGTACCGGCGGCAACCATGCCGTCGGTGGAAGTGGATTGCGGAACGGAAAGCATCAATGCCGCGGCGGCGACGCTGGCGGCGATCGCGCCGCCACCCAGGTATCGCGCCCAATGGCGGCGGGGTTGCGCGCGAACCGCCTCCAGCACGCGCGCGGCGAACGCGTCGTCACCGGATGAAGCGGCGATGCGGAGCGTCTCGGAGTGCAGCGAAGACGGCGCGCGTTGCGCGAGGCACGCGCGGATCAGGTGCCAGCGCGACCAGTCGCGCGCCAGCCCGGGATCGCCCTCCATCCGGCGCAGCAGGAAACGCGCGGGTTCGGCGCCCAGTTCGCCGTCCATCAGGGCGGAGAGGTCTTCGCGGTTGTTGCGTTCTTCCATGGTCATCCTCGATCTTCGCTCGAAGGCAGCAGCGGGCGCAACTTGATGTCGATCGCTTCGCGCGCGCGGAAGATCCGCGAACGCACCGTGCCGATCGGGCAGCCCATCCGTTCGGCGATTTCCTCGTAGGACAGGCCGTCCACCTCGCGAAGCGTGATCGCCACGCGAAGTTCTTCCGGCAAGGCTTCGACCGTCTCGAACACCGTTTGTTCAATTTCCCGGCGCGCCAGTTCACGTTCCGGCGTGGCTTCGTCGCGCAGGCGCACGCCGGCTTCCACCTGCACGGCGGTGTCGGCATCGATGTCCCAGGCCGGCGGCCGGCGGCCCTGGGCGACCAGGTGGTTCTTGGCGGTGTTCACGGCGATCTTGTACAACCAGGTGTAGAAGGCGCTTTCGCCCCGGAAGGCCGGCAGCGCCCGCCAGGCGCGCACGAAGGCTTCCTGGGCCACGTCCTCGCACTCGCTCCAGTCGTGCACGTAGCGCGAGATCAGCCCGACGATCTTGTGCCGGTACTTGCGTACCAGCAGGTCGAAAGCCCTGGCATCGCCCTTGCGCACGCGCTCGACGAGCACGCGATCCGTCTCGACTTCGCCTCCGACCATCCGGGCCGCACTCCTCCGGCGCCGAACGAGCGCGGCGCCTATGACCTTGGAAGAAACCCAAAGTTCACAAGGTGAGGGCGGAGGGGGGCTCGGTCAAGCCGCATGTTCGCGGGGTGCGAGAATGCCTTCTCGCGTTCTGCAACTACGGGTGCTAGTCCTCGAAAGTGCGAAGGCAACTGAAGCAGGTTGGCCAATTCCCCGCAGCTCGTCAGCGGGTGGCCAGCGAGGTGTTGCTTCTCCGCTCGTTCAAGCGCATTGAAGATCGCAACATCGAAATAGACTAGACTCGTCATACAGACCCCACCCGGCGGACTATGTTCTGCCAATCCAACTGGCGGGCTAATCCGCCCTACGAGTTCCTGCATCCTAATCGCTCCGCTACCTCAACCACTCTCGTGCGCCATGCTCCAATTATTTTCTTCTCCAGATTAGCCAATAGCGCGCACGCTTCCGATGATTCGCCGAGAAGGTTCTGAAGAATTGCAAGATTGATTATCGGTAGCGGGTATTTTTTCTTGATTACATCTCCGCGTGTAAGCCATTGCACCATGTCTTGACGGGAATGCATGCGCTTCAAGAACGGGAGCAATTGTTCAATAATCGCCTTGACGATTTCTTCTCCAACTCGTTCATTGGTAAGCGACCACCATAAATCCTTGCCTGCTACGAGTTCACCAACCCTCGCTCTAACTGTGCAAGCTGGTTCGTCAATGAATTCCGGCGACTGACTTCCCCACAATTTCAAATACACGTCCCTGTCAAGCACACCGGCATTTACCGTTATGGTGTCCTCTGCTTTACTTACTTGCGTTTCTATTACCTCCACGAGGTGTCCAGCTTCCCTATTCCACGCAGCAACCCGCCGGTGGAAGCCGAGCGGTTTTAACAAATCATCCACTTTTTCGATTGCCGCTTTTTTCGTCATGGTATTGGCGGATCGTAATAAATTACGCGTCCCGGCATGCCGAGTTGCTGCTCGTAAATTTGGATCTGACGAGCACCTGCAGCGCGCCCGGATGGTGTATTTGGTTTTAGTTCCAGAATGCGTCCGTTTGGTGTTACTACATCCGGCTTATAGAATCTTCCGTTCGCCCCCTGCAAGCGCGGCTCCGACAGCCAGCCTGACTTCTGGGCTACACGGTCAGCCAATTCCCTGTGCATTTGTCTACCGAAGGCCGCCGCAGCGCTCTCGCCACCTCTAAATAGGATTGCCCCTTCCTTTGTGGCTTCGATCCCGAGACCTTCCACCTTTCCAGCCGGAAACAGCATAGTCAGAATGCCAAGCTTGGCGTCCACAACCTGAGCGGGATTCAGAACTTCGCCGCTAAGGGGGTTCTCATGATTGCTGCGAAAAGCCGCTATTGGATTCCCCGCTAAAGCCGCGGCCAATCTTCCGAGCGTTGTATCCCTAAAAACATTATCGGGAACTGCTTCAGCACAAGCTTTGTTGTCCGGACACTGTCCATCTGGATCCGTATACCGATAGGGATTGTCATTGGCATACCAGTATCGATTGAAATTACTCCCATCAGTGGTACTGATATCAATCGGATCGCTCGACAGGAACCCGCCGACCTGCGGATCGTAGTAGCGCTGATCCATGTACGAGAAGCCGGTGGCGGGGTCCTCCTCGTGCCCGGTGTAGCCAGGGCCGTCACGCAGGGCACGGTTGAGCACCTGCCCGTAGGGAGCGTAGTAGGTGCGCTCGACCACATTGTGGCCGGCATCGGTCACCACCACCTCGCTGTGCAGCGCGTCGGTGTGGATGTAATACACCGTGTCGTGAGCGAACACCGGCCTGATGAGCAGCAGGCACAACCAGCCCAGCGCGAGTACGGACAAGTGCTTCATGACGACCCCCACTTAGCGACGATGCGGCAGCCTTAGCTGTGCTCTGGTCAATCGCATCCAACATCCGGCTGGACATCCTCGGGTGAAGCGTTACCCATTGTGCAATACACAGTGGTCTTGTTACTGGCGTTCTTCCAACTCGAACAGCCGGAGGCGTTGCAGGCTTGGCCTGAGTACTGATAGACGCCCGGCAACGTGTAGTCATGCGTGCTGGTCCCTACTCCGGTCTTGACCGTCGCAGCGCCACTCTCAGTATCCGTGCGCCGCAGGTTGTAGCTGCTCGCGCCTGTTACAGGAGAGATCCCAATAGACCATGGATTGCCGGGATAGGGCGCCTGCTGAGGGGCGGTCACGTAGCTCGGCATTGCCGGGATGTGC
>DASXWZ010000104.1:0-5403 GCA_036503375.1 Rhodanobacteraceae bacterium
CTCGTCCTTGGTCGCGAGCAAGGCCGTATGCTCGCCGACGATTTCGCCGGCGCGGATGGAAGAAAATCCGATGGCGTTTTCCGGCCGCGCGCCCGTATGGCCGTGGCGCGCAAATGCCGCGACCGATTCGAAATCCTGCCCGCGCCCGGATGCCGCAGCACGGCCCAGCGCCAGCGCCGTGCCGGATGGCGCATCGACCTTGCGCGCGTGGTGCGCTTCGATGATTTCCAGATCCCACTGCGGCAAGGCGCTCGCCGCCTCGCGCAACAGTTTCGTCAGCACGGCAATGCCGAGGCTGAAATTCGCCGCGTAGAGCACCGGAATGTCACGCGCGGCTTCTTGCAACATGTCACGCTGATTCGCATCCAGCCCGGTGGTGCCGCAAACGAATGCGATTTCGCGGGCGCGGCAATACGCCAGCGCGAAATCGAATCCATCGCGCGTGCTGAAGTCGATAACTAGGTCTACGGCGGGTGTAGCCTTCCAGTCCTCCGAAGACGAGATGCGCGCAACCAGTTCGAAGCGCGCGTCGTCCTGCAGCAGCGTCTGCAGCGCGCGGCCCATGCGGCCAGTGGCGCCGTTGATCGCAAGACGAATGGGGTTGGACATGGCCGGCAGACCGCGAATCGAATGCGGTCAAGCATAGCAGCCGATTCAGCCGGTCATCTTCGCCCAGAACTGCTTCACGCCGTCCATGAAGGAGCTGTTGCGCGGCGAATGTTTCGCGGCTTCCTCGGCATCGGCGAAGGTGCTCTCGAATTGTTCCAGCAGCTCGCGTTGCTGTTTGGTGAGGCGCACCGGCGTTTCGACGATCACGCGGCAGAGCAGGTCTCCGGTCCGCCCGCTGCGCACCGATTTCACGCCCTGCCCGCGCAGACAGAACACGTGCCCGCTCTGCGTCTCCGGCGGGACGCTGATCGTTGTCGCACCGCCAAGCGTCGGCACTTCGACATGCGCACCGAGCGCGGCCTGCGCGAAACGGATCGGCACGTCGCAATGCAGGTCGTCGCCGTCGCGCTGGAAGATCTCGTGCGTGCGCACGCGCACTTCCACGTAGAGATCGCCGGGCGTGCTGCCGCCGGGGCCGGCTTCGCCCTGGCCGTTCAGGCGGATACGATCGCCGTTGTCCACGCCGGCGGGAATGCGCACCGACAGCATGCGTTCCTCCTGCAAGCGTCCTTCGCCATGGCAGGCCCGGCATGGATTCTGGATCACGCGGCCGGAACCGCCACAGTGCGGGCAAGTCTGCTGGATCGAGAAAATGCCGTTCTGCATGCGCACGCGGCCCATGCCGCGGCAGGTCGCGCACGCCGCGGTTTTCTCGTCGGCGGAACCGCTGCCGTTGCAGTGATGGCAGTTGACCAGCGTCGGGATCTCGATCTGTTTTTCAACGCCAGCGACGGCTTCTTCGAGATCGAGCTCGACCATGTAGCGCAAATCGGCACCGCGCGCTGCACGCCGTCCGCCTCCGAAGATGTCGGAAAAGATGTCGCCGAAGATGTCGCCGACATCGGAGAACCCGTTGCCGCTGCGGCCGCCCATGCCGTTTTCGAAGGCGGCGTGTCCAAAGCGGTCGTATTGCGCGCGCCGCTGCGGGTCGCCCAGCACGTCCCAGGCTTCCTTTGCTTCCTTGAAGCGTTCTTGCGCCGCCGGATCGTCCGGACAGCGATCCGGGTGGGACTTCATCGCCACCTTGCGGAACGACTTCTTGATCTCCTCCACGCTCGCGGTGCGCTCGACGCCGAGGACTTCGTAGTAACAACGCTTGTTCATGACCGTCCGGCCCGCGCACCTGCGACGGCGCGCTTCTCGATCCGGCGATCCGGAACGAACCACAGCAGCACGATGGCGACATAGATCGCGTCCGCGATCCAGACATTGATGAAGGCCAGAGCGGCGGCGCCCGCGAAGCCCGCCATGGAAATGATGGCTTTGTAATCCGATCCGACCGCCGCGGACAGTTCGGAGCGATCGCAGCCGTCGGCGCCCATCAGCGCACGCTCCAGCAGGAAATACGAGATCGCCGCGCCCAGCAGCACGAGACCGTAGGCCGCGGTCGGCATCGCCGCATCGAAGCCGGCTTCATCGATCCAGCGGATCACGAAAGGCACCAGCGAGATCGCGAACAGCAAGGCGAGATTCGCCCACAGCACGAAACCGTTGACGTGCTTCGCCGCATGCAACATGTGGTGATGGTTGTTCCAGAAAATACCGACGTTGATGAAACTCAGCAGGTACGCGGCCAGGATCGGCAGCACCGGGTGCAGCGCCGACCAGCCGGTGCCGTGCGGCACCGGCAGCTCCAGCACCATGATGGTGATGACGATGGCGATCACGCCATCGGTGAATGCTTCGAGCCTCCCCTTGCCCATGGCGATCCTCCGTCAGCGGTGGGCGGCGAGCGGTGAGCAGAAAGATAGCAACGGAAGCCCTCAACATCCGCGTGCTCTTCCGCTCATCGCTCACAAACCACCGATCACTTGTTGTCGTCGCCCTTCACCTCGGTGAACTCTGCATCGACCACGTCCTCGTTCGGCGCGCCCTGCGCGGAAGCCTGGGGACCGGCTTCGGCGCCGGGCTGCTGTCCGGCCGCGGCAGCCGCATACAGCGACTGCGCGGCTTCCTCGAGCTTGGTGATGCGCGATTCGATTGCGTCCTTGTCGTCGCCCTTCATCACTTTTTCCAGATCGGACAACGCTTCCTCGACCCGGCCGATCACGTCACCGCCGACCTTGCCGCCGTGATCCTTGATCGCCGCGCGCGTGGCATGCACCAGTTGATCGGCCTTGTTGCGCGTGACCACCAGTTCCTGGAACTTCTTGTCTTCCTCGCGATGCGTTTCCGCATCCGCGACCATGCGCTTGATCTCGTCATCCGACAGGCCGGAACCGGCCTTGATCTCGATGCGTTGCTCCTTGCCGGTCTTCTTGTCCTTGGCGCTGACGTGCAGGATGCCGTTGGCATCGATGTCGAATGTGACTTCGATCTGCGGCATGCCACGCGGCGCAGGCTCGATGCCCGCCAGGTCGAAACGGGCCAGCGACTTGTTGAAGCGTGCCTGATCGCGTTCGCCTTGCAGCACGTGCACGGTGACCGCGGTCTGGTTGTCATCCGCGGTCGAGAACACCTGCGTCGCCTTGGTCGGGATCGTGGTGTTCTTCTCGATCAGCTTGGTCATCACGCCGCCCAGGGTTTCGATGCCGAGACTCAGCGGAGTGACGTCGAGCAACAGCACGTCCTTGACGGTTCCGCCCAGCACGCCGCCCTGGATCGCCGCGCCGACGGCGACGGCTTCATCCGGGTTCACGTCCTTGCGTGGCTCCTTGCCGAAGAAATCCTTTACGGCATCCTGCACCTTCGGCATGCGCGTCTGGCCGCCGACGAGGATCACCTCGCCGAT
This sequence comes from Rhodanobacteraceae bacterium, assembly GCA_036503375.1. Classification (GTDB taxonomy): domain Bacteria; phylum Pseudomonadota; class Gammaproteobacteria; order Xanthomonadales; family Rhodanobacteraceae; genus 66-474. The sequence goes on from DASXWZ010000104.1 coordinate 3,401, forward strand.
GTCGGATACACGCAAGCCGGCGTCGTTCAACGCGGTGCGGCAGGGCTCGATGGTTTTCTTGATCAGGTCCTCGACCAGCGCTTCGAGCTTGGCGCGCGTCAGCTTGATGTTGAGGTGCTTCGGGCCCGAAGCGTCAGCAGTGACGTACGGCAGATTCACTTCGGTCTGGTGCGCGGACGAGAGTTCGATCTTGGCGCGCTCGGCGGCGTCCTTCAGACGCTGCAGCGCGAGCGGATCGTTGCGCAGGTCGATGCCCTGGTCCTTCTTGAACTCCTCGACCAGGTAGTCGATCACGCGCTTGTCGAAGTCCTCGCCGCCAAGGAAAGTGTCGCCGTTGGTGGCCAGCACTTCGAATTGCTTCTCGCCGTCGACGTTGGCGATTTCGATGATGGAAATGTCGAAGGTGCCGCCGCCGAGATCGTAGACCGCGATCTTGCGGTCACCGCCGGCCTTATCGAGGCCGTAGGCCAGCGCGGCTGCGGTCGGCTCGTTGATGATGCGCTTGACCTCGAGACCCGCGATCTTGCCGGCATCCTTGGTCGCCTGGCGCTGCGAATCGTTGAAGTACGCGGGCACCGTGATCACGGCCTCAGTGACCGGCTCGCCGAGGAAATCCTCGGCGGTCTTCTTCATCTTCATCAGCACCTTCGCGGAGATTTCCTGCGGCGCCATCTTCTTGCCGTCAGAAGTCTCCAGCCAGGCATCGCCGTTGTCGTGCCCGACGATCTTGTAGGGCACGAGGTCGAGGTCCTTCTTGACCTCGGCGTCGGTGAACTTGCGGCCGATCAGGCGCTTCACCGCGTAGAAGGTGTTCTTGGGATTGGTGACGGCCTGGCGCTTGGCCGGCGCGCCGACCAGCACTTCGCCGTCCTTGGAAAAAGCGACGATGGATGGCGTGGTGCGGTCGCCTTCGGCGTTTTCGATCACGCGCGCACTGCCGCCTTCCATGACCGCGACGCAGGAATTGGTGGTGCCGAGGTCGATGCCGATGATCTTGGCCATGTTCGATTAGCTCCTGAAAACTCGTCTGATGTTCGGGCGGCCTGAGCCGCAATTGCTTGGATATCTGGGGGGTTAATGGCTCTGATTCAAGTCAAATCGTCCGGGCCGGTTCGCCCAGGTAGCTCGCGGATCATTCCGGCTCCTTGGCCACGCTCACCAGCGCCGGCCGCAACAGACGGCCGTTCAGCACATAGCCCTTCTGCATCACCATCGTCACGGTCCCGGGCGCGTGTTCGGTGCTGGGCACCGTGTTCATCGCCTGCTGGGTTTCCGAATTGAACTGCTCGTTGAGCGGATTCACTTCCGTCAGGCCATTGGCCTCGCCCAGCTTGTGCAGCGCTTTGAGCGTCAACTGCATGCCTTCGCGCAACGCCTCGGCGTTGCCGGTGTCGGCAGCCAGACCATGCTCCATGCCGTCGTAAACCGGCAGGAGTTCGCGCAGCAGCTTCTCGTTGGCGAACTTCAGCGTCTGCTCCAGATCGCGTTGCATGCGCTTGCGCTGATTTTCGATCTCGGCGCGCTCGCGCAGGATCGCCTCGCGCAGGCCGGCGATGGTGGTTTCGGCCTCGGCCAGTTGCTGCGTCAGGGCCTCGTGGCCGTCTCCCTCGTCAGCCGCATTGTCCGCCGCCGCGGCCTTGCCGGCCTCCTCGAGCCTGTCCTTCTCGGTCATCACCCGTCTTTCCTCTATTTGGTACCGCAGTCAACTTGACTGTGCAGCCGCAGACGGCCACCTTTTGGTCTTCGCGATCGGGAACGATCGTATACAGAGACTTATGCGGCCTTTGCGCCGATGCTTCAAGTGCCCGGGTTCAAGGCATCCGAGAGCATGCGCGCGGTCGCCTGCACCACCGGGATCTCGCGATCATAAGCCATGCGCGTGGGGCCGATCACGCCCAGAGCGCCCAGCACGCGGTCGCCGGCATGGTAGGGCGCGCTGATCAGGCTGAAGCCTTCCAGCGGCGCGAAACCGGCTTCCTCGCCGATGAACAGCCGCACGCCCG
>DASXWZ010000105.1:0-3315 GCA_036503375.1 Rhodanobacteraceae bacterium
GACTTGTCCGGGGGAATCCCGCCATTCCGAAGGCGGGTTGCCACCCGCCCTACAGAAGCACGCCGTAATCAAGCATTCCCGTAAAACAACTCGCGGCCGATCAGCATGCGGCGGATTTCGTTGGTGCCGGCGCCGATTTCGTAGAGCTTGGCGTCGCGCAGGATGCGGCCGGTGGGGAAGTCGTTGATGTAGCCGTTGCCGCCCAGCGCCTGGATCGCTTCCAGCGCGACCTTCACCGCATTGGTGGAGGCGTTCAACAGGCACGACGCGGGATCGATGCGCGATTTCACGCCCGCGTCGAATTGCTGCGCGATCAGGTACGCGTACGCGCGCGCCGATTGCAGCGCGGTGTACATGTCGGCGACCTTGGCCTGCATGATGCCGAAGGTGCCGATCGGCGCGTTGAACTGCTTGCGCTCGCGCACATAGGGCAGGGTGACGTCCAGCGCCGCCTGCATCAGGCCGATCGGCCCGCCCGACAGCACCAGACGCTCGGTGTCGAGCCCGCTCATCAGCACGCGCACGCCCTCGTCGACTTCGCCGATGCGGTTCTCGTCGGGAATCTCGCAATTGTCGAACACCAGTTCGCAGGTGTTGGAGCCGCGCATGCCGAGTTTGTCCAGCTTCTGCGCGGTGGAGAAGCCCTTCGTGCCTTTGTCGACGACGAAGGCGGTGATGCAGCGGCTGCCGGCCGTACGCGGCGCGGTTCGCAGATACACCAGGACGACATCGGCATCGGGACCGTTGGTGATCCACATTTTCGAGCCGTTGACGATCCAGCGATCGTCCTTGCGCTCGGCGCGGCAGGTCATCGAGCCGACGACATCCGAACCCGCGCCCGGCTCGCTCATCGCCAGCGCGCCGACCCATTCGCCCGAGCACAGCCTGGGCAGGTACTTCTTTTTCTGCGCGTCGTTGCCGTTGTGGAAGATGTTGTTGGTGCAGAGGTTCGAATGTGCGCCGTAAGACAGGCCCACCGAACCCGATGCGCGCGAGATTTCCTCCATCGCCACGACATGCGCGAGGAAGCTCATGCCGCTGCCGCCGAAATCCGGCGCCACCGTGATGCCGAGCAGGCCGAGGTCGCCCAGCTTCTTCCAGAGATCGGGAGGGAAAGCATTCTCGCGATCGATCAGCTCCGCGCGTGGCGCGATTTCCTTTTCCGCGAAAGCGTGCACGCTCTTGCGCAGCAGGTCGATGTCTTCGCCGAGGTTGAATGCGCGCATGCGGAATCCTTATCCTCGTCATTCCGGGGCCGCTCGCGGACTGTCCGCGAACGGAACCCGGAATCTGCTTGATTCGATAAAGCAGATTCTGGGTCCGCGGACTTCGTCCACGGCAGTCCCGGAATGACGGTGTCAGTTTTACCCTGTTTCGAGTCCCGAGTCCCGAGTCCCGGTCCTTACTGCCCCCGCATCCTGCCCAGGAACCGCGGCCCGTCGTTGCCCATGGTCGGCAGCTTGATCTTGCCGATCGCGTTGATGCGTTCCTCCGCCATGCGGTCGGCGGCCTTGTAGCTCGGGATGCCGTCGCGCTCGGAAATCTGGAAGATGCGGCCGACGTTGTAATAGATCGTGCGCATCATGCGCATCGCGCGCTCGCGGTTGTAGCCGTCGATTTCCAGCGAGACGTTCATCACGCCGCCCGCGTTCACCGCGTAATCCGGCGCGTAGAGCATCCCGCGTTTCTCCACTTCATCGCCGATCTCGTCGGTGGCGAGCTGGTTGTTGGCGGCGCCGCAGATGATCTTGCATTTCAACCGCGGCAGCGTCTGCTCGTTGACGGTGCCGCCCAGCGCGCAGGGGGAATACACGTCCGCATCGACGTCGTAGATCTCCTCGGTGCCGACCGCTTCGCAGCCCAGCTCGTCCACGCAACGCTGGACCGATTCCTTGTTGATGTCGGTTACGAACACCTTGGCGTTCTGCTCGCGCAGCAGCTTGATGAACTCGGTGCCGACGTGTCCCGCGCCCTGCACGGCGTAGGTGTACTTGCCCACGTCCTCGTTGCCGAACTTGCGGCTGAGGGCGGCCATCAGGCCCTGCAGCGTGCCGTAGGCGGTGAACGGCGATGGATCGCCCGACCCGCCGTGCACCTGGTGTACGCCGGTGACGAACTCGGTTTCGCGGAACACGTATTCCATGTCGTTGACGTCGATGCCGACGTCCTCCGCGGTGATGTAGCGGCCGTTCAAGGAATTGACGAAACGCCCGAACGCGCGGAACAGCGCTTCGGACTTGTCCCTGGCGGGATCACCGATGATCACCGCTTTGCCGCCACCCAAATTCAAACCCGCGACGGCATTCTTGAAGGTCATGCCGCGCGAGAGCCGCAGCACGTCGTTGAGCGCCTCCGCCTCGTTCTTGTACGGCCACATGCGCAAGCCGCCGAGTGCGGGACCGAGCACGGTGTTGTGGATCGCGATGATGGCCTTCAGGCCGGCGTCCCTGCTCTGGCAGAACACGATCTGCTCGTGCCCGGAGGTGGAAATGGTTTCGAAGATCATCAGCACTGACTCCCGATGCGCCCGATGCGGCGCGAGACGACGGGCGGATCCGATCGAGAATCCGCCGGGTTGGAAAGGGTGGCTCCGGCCGCGGAGGCGGCGATTGCAGCCGGCTAGTTTAACGTGGGCAGGCGCGGCCTGCATCCGGCGCCCGGAACGCCGCCCGGATGGGCACGCAGGCTCCATGCGGCGCGAGCGGTGTCCTTGATCGTTGCGCGATGAAATACCGGGAGGCAAACTCCCGCTCTCGCACAGGAAGCGTCGCATGCCGGTGGAAGCGAAACGCGATCTGCACACCCGCTGCTGCGTGGTCGGGGGCGGCCCGGCCGGGATGATGCTCGGTTTGCTGCTGGCACGCGCGGGCGTGCAAGTGACCGTGCTGGAAAAACACGGCGATTTCCTGCGCGATTTCCGCGGCGACACAGTGCATCCCTCGACCCTGCAGATCCTGAAAGAGATCGGCCTGCTGGAGAAATTCCAGCAACTGCCGCAACGGCGCGTCGATCACCTGAGCGGCCTGGTCGGCGGGCGCGAGCAGCAGATCGTTGATTTCCGCGGGTTGAAGCCTTTCGACTACTTGGCGCTGGTGCCGCAATGGGATTTCCTGGACATGCTGGCCGACGCGGGCAAGCGGTATTCCAGTTTCGATCTGCGCATGCGCCACAAGGCCACCGGACTGATCGAGGAAAACGGCTGCGCGGTCGGCGTGCACGTGGAGTCGCCCGCCGGCGCATACGAACTGCGCGCAGACCTGATGATCGCCTGCGACGGCCGGCATTCGACCTTGCGCGAACGCGCCGGCTTCGCGG
>DASXWZ010000106.1:0-3263 GCA_036503375.1 Rhodanobacteraceae bacterium
CTGGGCTTCCCTGCGCCGTTGCTCTATCCGCTCTCCGCATCGGACTTCCACGACATAACCCAGGGCAGCAACGGCAATTCGGCAGGACCGGGCTATGACCTGGCCAGCGGCCGCGGCAGCGTGATCTGGAGCGCGGCTTACAGCGAACTCAGCGGTGGAGGCGGCAACCAGCCGCCGGATGCGAGTTTCACCTTCATCACCAAGGGACTGACTGCGCGCTTCACCGATACGTCCACCGATCCCGACGGCACGATCGCGTCGCGTTCGTGGGACTTCGGCGACGGCACGTCGGGAACGACCAGCCCGATCAACCACAAGTACGCGAGACGGGGAACCTACAACGTGACGTTGACCGTCACGGACAACGACGGTGCAACCGACAGCACTTCCCAGTCGGTGACGGTGAAGCGCGGTCAGTAAAAGTGTCTCCACACCCGGCGTGATCTGCCGGGCGGTCATCCTGCAAGCGGCCGGTGCAAACCGGCCGCTTTTTTTTGCTGCGCGTTGCGCCATCGAGTTCGGATCCGCAATCACGCTGCGCACTGGCGTCCGAAGTGATCTGTCGAATCGGCTGCGCTCGTTCCGCATCCGTCGCAAAAACCGCAATGATTGTTGAAGCAGGTTCTAGCGGTTCCTTAACTGAACACGTGATTGCATCGCCGCCGGATCAATCAGCGGCTATGGAAATGGCTGATATAGCGATTGTCGGAGGAGGCGCCGCGGGAGCCGCCGTATTCGGAGAACTGCTCGGCCATCCGTGCACGGGTGCGCTGCACTGGATAGTCGACCGTCCCTGGCCGGGGCGCGGCGCGGCGTACTCGACCACCGACGATCGCCATCTGCTCAACGTGCGCGCCAACGGCATGGGATTGTTCGCGGGGCAGCTCGATGCTTTTCTGAAACACGTCTCCGAGCGTTTCCCCGGCGCCGCCGAAACCGATTTCCTGCCACGCCGGCTGTTCGGCGAATTCATCGAAGCGCAACTGCGCGAAAGCATGGATGCTGCGCGCCACCGGGGGCGGAGATTCACCGTGCACGTCAGCGCGGCGCGATCCGTCGAGGCGCACGACAACGGATACTTCGTGCGGCTGGCGAACGGTCACGCGCTGCGCGCGGATGCCGTCGTGCTCGCACTCGGCGCGGCTTCGCCGCGGCCACTGAGGGCCGTGACTCGGCGCGCGCTCGCCAGCGGCGCCTACGAACTCGATCCGTGGAGCTTGCCGCACCGCTCGCGTCCGCCGCGCCGGTTGGCGATGATCGGCACCGGACTCACGATGGTCGATGTCCTGTTGTCGGCGGCGACGCGCTGGCCCGAAGCGGAGCTTGTCGCCATCTCGCGGCATGGCCGGATACCGCTGGTGCATGCCGACTCGCCACCGGCGGCGTATCCGTTCCAGCGCGAACTGAATTCGGCGCTGCAGGCGTGCACGCGTGTCGCACCGATGCTGCGTTTGATCCGGGCGGCGTTGCGCGAATCGCCGGGCGATGATTGGCAGGCGGTGCTCGACGGCATGCGACCGATCGATGCGATCCTGTGGCAGAGGTTGCCGCTGCACGAGAGGCGGCGCTTCCTGCGCCATGCGCGCTGGATCTGGGAAGCCGCGCGGCACCGCATCGCGCCGGCATCGAACGCCAGGTTGCGGGAACTGATCGAGAGCGGACGATTGCGCATCCGCGCGGCGCGCGTACTGGAAGTCGAGGGCGACGGGCCGCTGCAGCTCACCCTGCGCGATCGCCGCACGCAAGGCATCGAAACGCTGCACGCCGACCTCGTGGTGCAAGCCACGGGGCTCGACACCGTCGTCAGCTACGCGGACAACCCACTGCTGTCGCAGATGCTCGATGACGGATTGATCACCGCCGATCCGCTGGAGCTCGGGCTCGCGGCCCGGCCGGACGGACGGCTGATCAACGCGCGCGAGGAAGTGCAACCGGGCCTCTACGCGATCGGATCCCTGCTGCGCGGCAATGTCTGGGAATGCACCGCGATGCCGGAGATCCGCAACATCGCGCACGAACTGGCGGAAGTCCTGATGCAAGGTTCTTCGCCGGTTCCGGAAGGATTCCCGCGGGCCGGGCTGACGGCAGGCACCGCCTGCGGTTCCCCCGGGTTCTGACAGCGACATCCCCGGCGTGGGGATTGGATTCTCGTCATCATCATTGGAGTTTGCCGGTGAGCCATTGCGCGCAAGTCTGGGCCGACTACCGCGAATTCGAGCAGGAGTTCGGCACGACCCTGACCGTCGAGCAGTACGTGAAATTCTTCCGGGAACGCATCGAGCGCGGCACGTGGCGAAAGATCCCCAAGGGATTGAAGGACGCCTTCGCCGATCCGCGCAACGACGATGAGCGCCGGTTGCGGGAGCTGATTGCCGAAGGCGACGCCGATGAAGCGCGCACGCTGGAAATGGAGCTGTTCAAGTTCAGAACGCGTTTCGAATACGCCGATCGCACCCTGCAAAAGAACACCACGGAACAGACCAGGGAGCAGGCCTTGAATGACCGCGGCGAAATGCCCGCGAAGATGGCGGCGGTGCAGGCCAGGCTGGCGGACTTGCGCCGCACCGAGCGGGACGCGCGCGATTCGCGCGTGCATCCCGGCCAATATGCGCCCGTGATGATCGTGCAGGATGGACGCCGCACCGTCGTACCGATGCGCTATCACTGCCGGCTGCCGGGCTGGACCGCGATCGTCGAGCGCAAGCATCCGGACAGCTATCACGCGCAACGGGAAAACCTGGAGAAAATGTGGTCGAAGCTCTTCGGTCATCGCCACGGCGTCATGGTGGCGACCGCGTTCTTTGAAAACGTTCCGCAGCAGGAGCCGCAAAGCCGCGAGCATCCGAGCCGGGAGGACGAACGGAACGGCCTCTCCGAGTTCAGGCCCGATCCACCCCACCGCGTGCTGATTCCATGCCTGTGGAATTTCTCTCCGCGCAGTACTCCTGAAGAGCGCGACATTTTTTCCTTCGCCGCGATCACGGACGAATCACCGCGGGAAATCGCCGCCGCCGGAATCGACCGCTGGCCCATTCCAATCAAACGGGACAACCTGGATGCGTGGTTGAACCCCGACGCTGACGACCTGCCCGCCCTGCACGCGATCCTCGACGACCGCGCCGCGGTGCGTTACACCCGGCGCGCGGCTTGATCCCTCGGCGACCGGACGAGAACCGCCGCCGGCTGCGCTTGAGCGGTCAACGTATGGAACTCGCGCGAGTTGTCTCCGTTGACGACACGGACCGGTATCTGGCTTCGTCCGG
>DASXWZ010000107.1:0-8954 GCA_036503375.1 Rhodanobacteraceae bacterium
TGGCGGTGTATGCGCGCACCAACCAGTACGGCTTCCTGGAAACACCATACCGCAAGGTCGTCAACGGCAAGGTCACCAACGACGTCGAGTACCTCTCGGCGATCGAGGAAGGCGACTACGTGATCGCGCAGGCCAACTCGCCGTTGAACAAGGACGGCAAGTTCGAGGAAGACTTCGTCTCCTGCCGCTTCCGCGGCGAGTCGGAGCTGCGTCCCGCGGCGGACATCAACTTCATGGACGTGTCGCCGATGCAGACCGTGTCGGTGGCGGCGGCGCTGGTGCCGTTCCTGGAGCACGACGATGCCAACCGCGCGTTGATGGGCGCCAACATGCAGCGCCAGGCCGTGCCCACGCTGCGTTCCGAGAAACCGCTGGTCGGCACGGGCATCGAGCGCGCGGTCGCGCGCGATTCCGGCGTCACCATCGCCGCGCGCCGCGGCGGCGTGATCGAACAGGTCGACGCCGCGCGCATCGTGGTGCGCGTCAACGAAAAGGAAGTCGGCGAGAACGATCCGGGCGTGGACATCTACACGCTCACCAAGTACGTCCGCTCCAACCAGAACACCAACCTCAACCAGCGTCCGCTGGTGAACGTGGGTGACGTGGTGGCCCAAGGCGATACGCTGGCAGACGGTTCCTCGACCGACCTCGGCGAGCTCGCGCTCGGCCAGAACATGCTGGTCGCGTTCATGCCGTGGAACGGCTACAACTTCGAGGATTCGATCCTGATCTCCGAGCGCGTGGTGCAGGAAGACCGCTACACCTCGATCCACATCGAGGAGCTGACCTGCCAGGCGCGCGACACCAAGCTCGGTTCCGAGGAAATCACCGCCGACATCCCGAACGTGGGCGAGCAGGCGCTGGCGCGCCTGGACGAGAGCGGCATCGTTTACATCGGCGCTGAAGTGAAGGCCGGCGACATCCTGGTCGGCAAGGTCACGCCCAAGGGCGAGAGCCAACTCACGCCGGAAGAGAAGCTGCTGCGCGCGATCTTCGGCGAAAAGGCGTCCGACGTGAAGGACAGCTCGCTGCGCGTGCCGCCCGGCATGGATGGCACCGTCATCGACGTGCAGGTGTTCACCCGCGACGGCATCGAGAAAGACAAACGCGCCAAGCAGATCGAGGAAATGGAGATCAAGCGCATCCGCAAGGATCTTGACGACCAGTTCCGGATCCTGGAAGGCGCGATCTATGACCGCATGCGCGAGAAGCTGCATGGCAAACACGCCAACAGCGGTCCGCAGGGCCTGAAGAAGGGCGCGGTGATCACCAACGATTACCTCGATGGTTTGAAGAAGGATGAGTGGTTCAAGATCAATCCCAAGGACGAGGAAGCCGGCGAGTTCATCGAACGCGCGGGCGAGCAGATCAAGCGCCACAAGGAAGCCTTCGAGCGCCGCTTCCGCGAGAAGCAGGCCAAGATCACCGCCGGCGACGATCTGGCACCGGGCGTGTTGAAGATGGTCAAGGTGCATCTCGCGGTGAAGCGCCGCATCCAGCCCGGCGACAAGATGGCCGGCCGCCACGGCAACAAGGGCGTGGTGTCGATGATCGTACCGGTGGAAGACATGCCGTTCATGGATGACGGCACGCCAGTCGACATCGTGCTGAATCCGCTGGGCGTGCCTTCGCGCATGAACATCGGCCAGATCCTGGAGACGCATCTGGGCTGGGCCGCGAAAGGCATCGGCCAGAAGATCGGCAGGATGCTCGAGTCGCAGGAAAAAGTGGCGAAGGTGCGCGACTTCCTCGACCAGGTTTACAACCCGGAAAAATCCGGGCGGCACGTGAATCTGAAGTCGCTGAAGGACGAGGAGATCGCGCAGCTCGCGCAGAACCTGACCGACGGCGTGCCGATGGCGACGCCGGTGTTCGACGGCGCCAACGAGGACGAGATCAAGGCGATGCTGAAGCTCGCCGATCTGCCGGTTTCCGGGCAGACCAAGTTGATCGACGGGCGCACCGGCGAGTCGTTCGATCGTCCGGTCACGGTCGGCTACATGCACATGCTGAAGTTGAATCACCTGGTGGACGACAAGATGCACGCGCGTTCCACTGGTCCGTACTCGCTCGTCACCCAGCAACCTCTGGGCGGCAAGGCGCAGTTCGGCGGCCAGCGCTTCGGCGAAATGGAAGTGTGGGCGCTGGAAGCCTACGGCGCGGCGTACACGCTGCAGGAAATGTTGACGGTGAAGTCGGACGACGTGCAGGGCCGCAACCAGATGTACAAGAACATCGTCGATGGCGAACACGAAATGGCGGCCGGCATGCCCGAGTCGTTCAACGTGCTGGTCAAGGAAATCCGCTCGCTGGCGATCGATATCGAGTTGAACGAGAGATGAGAGATGAAATCCGTTCCGAATCTCTTCTCTCGATCACCGGAGTAATCCAATGAAAGACCTTTTGAACCTGTTCAACCAGCAAACCGCACCGCTGGACTTCGACGCGATCAAGATCGCGCTGGCTTCGCCTGACCTTATCCGTTCGTGGTCGTGGGGCGAGGTGAAGAAGCCCGAGACGATCAACTACCGCACGTTCAAGCCGGAACGCGACGGCCTGTTCTGCGCGGCCATCTTCGGGCCGGTCAAGGACTACGAGTGCCTGTGCGGCAAGTACAAGCGCATGAAGCACCGCGGCGTGGTCTGCGAGAAGTGCGGCACCGAAGTGACGCTCGCCAAGGTGCGCCGCGAGCGCATGGGCCACATCGAACTGGCCTCGCCGGTGGCGCACATCTGGTTCCTGAAATCGCTGCCGTCGCGCATCGGCCTGATGCTGGACATGACGCTGCGCGACATCGAACGCATCCTCTACTTCGAAGCCTACGTTGTGATCGATCCGGGTCTGACAGCGCTGGAGCGCGGTCAGATGCTGACCGAAGATCAGTACCTCACCGCGGTCGAGGAACACGGCGACGAGTTCGACGCGCGCATGGGCGCGGAAGCGGTGTACGAGCTGCTGCGCTCGCTCGACCTCAATGGCGAGATGGTGCGGCTGAAGGAAGAAATCGCAGCGACCAATTCCGAGACCAAGCTGAAGCGCCTTACCAAGCGCATCAAGCTGATCGAGGCCTTCATCGATTCGGGCAACCGTCCGGAATGGATGGTGATGACCGTGCTGCCGGTGCTGCCGCCGGACCTGCGTCCGCTGGTGCCGCTGGAAGGCGGACGCTTCGCGACCTCGGATCTGAACGATCTCTATCGCCGCGTGATCAATCGCAACAACCGCCTGAAGCGGCTGCTGGAGCTCAACGCGCCCGACATCATCGTGCGCAACGAAAAGCGCATGCTGCAGGAATCGGTGGACGCGCTGATGGACAACGGCCGCCGCGGCCGCGCCATCACCGGCACCAACAAGCGCGCGCTGAAGTCGCTGGCCGACATGATCAAGGGCAAGCAGGGCCGGTTCCGCCAGAACCTGCTCGGCAAGCGCGTCGATTATTCCGGCCGTTCGGTGATCGTGGTCGGCCCGACGCTGAAGCTGCACCAGTGCGGTCTGCCCAAGAAGATGGCGCTGGAATTGTTCAAGCCCTTCATCTTCTCCAAGCTGCAACGCCGCGGATTGGCAACGACCATCAAGGCCGCCAAGAAACTGGTCGAGCGCGAAGAAGCCGAAGTCTGGGATATTCTCGAAGAAGTCATCCGCGAGCATCCGGTGCTTCTGAACCGCGCGCCGACCCTGCATCGCCTCGGCATCCAGGCGTTCGAGCCGGTGCTGATCGAAGGCAAGGCGATCCAGTTGCATCCGCTGGTGTGCACCGCGTTCAACGCGGACTTCGACGGTGACCAGATGGCCGTGCACGTGCCGCTGTCGCTGGAGTCCCAGCTCGAAGCGCGTGCGCTGATGATGTCGTCGAACAACATCCTCTCGCCCGCCAACGGCGAGCCGATCATCGTGCCGACCCAGGACGTGGTGCTGGGTCTGTACTACATGACCCGCGAGCTGATCGGCGCCAGGGGCGAAGGCATGGTGTTCTCCGACATCGCAGAAGTGCGCCGCGCTTACGACAACCGCGCCGTGGAACTGCACGCGAAGGTGAAAGTGCGCATCCGCGAGACGGTGAAGGATGCGGCCGGCGAAACGATCGGCAAGACCTCGCTTGTGGACACCACGGTGGGTCGCGCGCTGCTGGCGGAAATCCTGCCCGAAGGGTTGCCGTTCGCGCGCATCAATACCGAGCTCACCAAGAAGGCGATTTCGCGCCTGATCAACGCCTGCTACCGCGAACTGGGCCTGAAGGAGACCGTGGTATTCGCCGACAGGCTGATGTACACCGGTTTCCGCTTCGCCACGCGCGCGGGAATCTCGATCGGCATCGACGACATGAAGATCCCGGGCGAGAAGAAGGCGATCCTGGAAGAGGCCGAGAAAGAAGTGGTCGAAATCCAGGAGCAGTTCCAGTCGGGACTGGTCACCGCCGGCGAGCGCTACAACAAGGTCGTCGACATCTGGTCGCGCACCAACGAGCAGATCGCTAAGGCGATGATCGAGGGCATCGGCACGCAGAAGGCCAAGAATGCCGAAGGCAAGACGGTGGACGAGAAGTCGATGAACTCGATCTACATCATGGCCGATTCCGGTGCGCGCGGTTCGGCGGCGCAGATCCGCCAGCTCGCCGGCATGCGCGGCCTGATGGCCAAGCCCGACGGCTCGATCATCGAGACGCCGATCAAGGCCAACTTCCGCGAAGGCCTGGACGTGTTGCAGTACTTCATCTCGACCCACGGCGCGCGCAAGGGTCTGGCCGATACCGCGTTGAAGACCGCGAACTCGGGTTATCTGACACGGCGTCTGGTGGACGTGGCGCAGGACGTGGTGGTGACCGAGCCCGATTGCGGCACGGAGAACGGACTCACCATGCAGCCGATCGTGGAAGGCGGCGACGTGGTCGAGCCGCTGCGCGAGCGCGTGCTCGGCCGCGTGGTGGTCGAGGACGTGTACGCGCCCGGCGAGGACGACAAGCCGATCGTCACGCGCAACACGCTCTTGAACGAGGCGATGGTGGACAAGCTTGACGCTGCCGGCGTGCAGTCGATCAAGGTACGCTCGCCGATCACCTGCGATGCGCCTTTCGGCGTGTGCGCGCTGTGCTACGGCCGCGACCTCGCGCGCGGACATCTCGTCAACATCGGCGAAGCGGTCGGCGTGATCGCCGCGCAGTCGATCGGCGAACCCGGCACGCAGCTCACCATGCGCACGTTCCACATCGGCGGCGCGGCTTCGCGTGCGGCGGCCGTGGACAGCGTGGTGGTGAAGACCACCGGCAACCTGAAGTTCAACAATCTGAAGACGGTGCAGCACTCCCAGGGCCATCTCGTCGCGGTATCGCGTTCGGGCGAAGTGAGCGTGATCGACGCACACGGCCGCGAGCGCGAGCGTTACAAGGTGCCTTACGGTGCGACGATTTCCGTCAAGGACGGCGCCGAGGTCAAGGCGGGACAAACCGTCGCCAACTGGGATCCGCATACGCATCCGATCGTGTCGGAAGTGGCCGGCCGCGTGCGCTTCATCGACTTCGTCGATGGCATCACCGTGCAGGCCCAGACCGATGAACTCACCGGTCTGGAATCGGCGGTGGTTACCGATCCCAAGCGCCGTGGCACCAGCGCCAAGGATCTGCGTCCGACCGTGCGCCTGGAAGACAAGAAGGGCAACGAACTAAAGTTGCCCGGCACCGACATTCCGGCGCAGTACTACCTGCCGGCCGGAGCGATCGTCTCGATCCAGGACGGCGCGGAAGTGGGCGTGGGCGACGTGGTCGCACGCATCCCGCAGGAAACCTCCAAGACCCGCGACATCACGGGCGGTCTGCCTCGCGTGGCGGACCTGTTCGAGGCGCGCAAACCGAAGGAGCCGGCGATCCTCGCCGAACGCTCGGGCATCGTCAGCTTCGGCAAGGACACCAAGGGCAAGCAGCGACTGATCATCAAGGATGTGGACGGCAACGAGCACGAGGAACTGATCCCGAAGTGGCGCCACGTGATCGTGTTCGAAGGCGAGCACGTGGAAAAGGGCGAAACCGTCGTGGACGGCGAACCGAATCCGCACGACATCCTGCGTCTGCTGGGTGTCGAGCCGTTGGCCGCGTATCTGGTCAAGGAAATCCAGGACGTGTATCGGCTGCAGGGTGTGAAGATCAACGACAAGCACATCGAGGCGATCATCCGTCAGATGTTGCGCAAGGCGGAGATCACCGAGCCAGGCGACACCACGTTCCTGCGCGGCGAACAGGTCGATCGCCTGCAGGTGCTGGAGGTCAACAGAAAGGCCGAAGCGCGCAACGAACACGGTGCGCAATTCGACCCGGTGCTGCTGGGCATCACCAAGGCCTCGCTCGCCACCGAGTCGTTCATCTCGGCCGCGTCTTTCCAGGAAACCACCCGCGTGCTGACCGATGCGGCGGTGAAAGGCAAGCGCGACGACTTGCGCGGATTGAAGGAGAACGTTATAGTTGGCCGCTTGATTCCGGCCGGTACGGGCCTCGCTTACCACGCTCGACGCAAGAGCACGGCCAGCGGGTTGACCGAATCGGAAATGGAAACACTGGCCGGCGGCGTCTCCAGCACCTCCGAGGAAACCCCCACCGTCGAATCGACGCAGGGTTGAGGCGCTGAACGGATCTCCGTGACTCGCCAGCGCAGCGAGCCATCCTTGGCTCGCGGTGGATTTGAGGGTTCGCGCGAATGCGGACCTACACAATCGAAATGAGGCGCAAGGATGCGCTTCGTGTTCGAGCGCAGGGAGCCACCGCGGCGCGAATGCTGGTGAAGGTTCGCGATTCCGTGTTAAATTTCCGCTTTTGGGCAGGCCGGTTCTTACCGGTCTGCCCTTGTGTTTCATAAGGGATTCGACAACGAATGGCAACCGTCAACCAGTTGGTGCGCAAACCGCGCAGCCCGAAGACGTACAAGAGCGCTTCGCCGGCGCTGCAGAACTGCCCGCAACGGCGCGGGGTGTGCACGCGCGTGTACACCACCACGCCGAAAAAGCCGAACTCGGCGATGCGCAAGGTCGCCAAGGTTCGTCTGACCAACGGCTACGAAGTGATCAGCGACCTCGGTGGCGAAGGCCACAACCTGCAGGAACACTCGGTGGTGCTGATCCGCGGCGGTCGCGTCAAGGACCTGCCGGGCGTGCGCTACCACACCGTGCGCGGTTCTCTCGATTGCGCCGGCATCGCCAAGCGTCGCAAGTCGCGTTCCAAGTACGGCGCGAAAAGGCCGAAGGGTTAAACAATCATGTCACGCAAAGGTTCGCATCCCGCCCGCGTCACCCTGCCGGATCCCAAGCACGGCAGCCAGTTGATCGCGCGTTTCATCAACATGGTGATGAAGAGCGGCAAGAAATCGGTCGCCGAAGCGATCGTCTACGGCGCCCTGGATCAGCTCGGCCAGAAACATGCCGAGCCGGTCGCGCTGGTGGAGAAGGCGCTGAACAACGTCGCGCCCGCGGTCGAAGTGAAGTCGCGGCGCGTCGGTGGCGCCACCTACCAGGTGCCGGTCGAAGTGCGTTCCTCCCGGCGCACCGCGCTGGCGATGCGCTGGACCATCGATGCCGCCCGCAAGCGCGGAGAGAACTCGATGCCGCGCAAGCTGGCCGCCGAGCTGCTGGACGCTTCCGAGAACCGTGGCGGCGCGGTCAAGAAGCGCGAAGAGACCCACCGCATGGCGGAGGCCAACAAGGCCTTCTCGCATTACCGCTGGTAGTTGAAGAGCAAGCTTTTCGAAAGTGCGGTCAGGATGATCGCGTTCACCCGGACAGGACGTCCATCAAATAAATCGCAGTCATGGACGGCTGTTTTTACGAAGGCATGGACGCTGCCTTCAATTTTCCGGAAACGGCACGAGTGCCGGCTCCGACATGAAATACGAGCAGAGTGGCTTTGATGCCTAGAAACACACCAATCGAGCGCTACCGGAATTTCGGCATCATGGCCCACATCGATGCCGGGAAAACCACGACCACCGAGCGCATCCTCTTCTATACCGGCGTCAATCACAAGATCGGCGAGGTGCACGAGGGTGCCGCGACGATGGACTGGATGGAGCAGGAGCAGGAACGCGGAATCACCATTACTTCCGCGGCCACGACCTGCTTCTGGAAGGGCATGGACATGTCCTTTCCGGAGCATCGTTTCAACATCATCGACACGCCCGGGCACGTCGACTTCACCATCGAAGTCGAGCGTTCGCTGCGCGTGCTCGACGGCGCGGTGTTCGTGCTGTGTGCCGTCGGCGGCGTGCAGCCGCAGTCGGAAACCGTGTGGCGCCAGGCCAACAAGTACGGCGTGCCGCGGCTTGCGTTCGTCAACAAGATGGATCGCACCGGCGCGGATTTCGACAAGGTCGTTGCGCAACTGAAGTCGCGCCTCAACGCGCGGCCGGTGCCGATGCAGGTGCCGAGCGGCGCCGAGGACCACTTCGAGGGCGGGGTCGACCTGGTGAAGATGAAGGCGATCTACTGGGACGCCGCATCGCAGGGCACCAAGTTCGAATACCGCGACATTCCCGCCGAACTCGCCGACAAGGCGAAGAAGGCGCGCGAGCACATGGTCGAGTCGGCCGCGGAAACCTCCGAAGAGCTGATGAACAAGTATCTCGAAGAGGGCGACCTCTCCGAGGACGAGATCGTGGCTGGCATCCGCGCCGGCACGCTGGCGAATGCGATCATCCCGGTCTACTGCGGCACCGCGTTCAAGAACAAGGGCGTGCAGGCGATGCTGGATGCGGTGATCCGCTACCTGCCGTCGCCGTCCGATCGTCCGCCGGTCACCGGCATGGACGAAGACGACCAGGTGGCGAGCCGCAAGGCCAACGACACCGAACCGTTCTCGGCGCTCGCGTTCAAGATCATGACCGACCCGTTCGTGGGTTCGCTGACGTTCTTCCGTGTCTATTCGGGCACGCTCAATTCGGGCGATGCTGTTTACAACCCGGTCAAGTCGAAGAAAGAGCGCG
>DASXWZ010000108.1:0-1759 GCA_036503375.1 Rhodanobacteraceae bacterium
CGCGCTCAGCCATTGCACAGGCTTGTCCGGCGACCTCGGCCGCCAGCAGCACCGCCTCGGGTGCACGTCGCCGCTCGGCCGGCGGCAATGCGGCGGCGGCGGGCTTTGAAGGAGCGCCTTCGCGCAATCCGCCTTCGCCGCGCAGGACAGCGCGCAACGTGTTCCAGTCCGGCGCACCGTGCAGCCAGGTGCCGATGCCGTCTACGCGCACCCGCAGGTCGCTCATGCGAAATCGCTCCGCGCAAAAGCGAGGCACGCATTGTTGCCGCCGAAGCCGAAAGAATTGGACATCGCCACGCGCACTTCGCGTTGTTCGCTCCGCAATGCGAGCTGCCTGGCGCACACGCTGTCCGGTTGCGTGCAGCCGAGATTGCCGGGAATGAAACCCTGTTCGATCGCGGTCAGCGCGAACACCGCTTCCAGCCCGCCGGCCGCTCCCAGCGTATGGCCGGTAAAACCCTTGGTGGAACTGGCGCGCACGCGCGCAGGAAATCGTTCACCCAGCAGCGCGGCTTCCACTTCGTCGTTCTTGAATGTCGCCGTGCCGTGCAGGTTGATGTAATCGACCTGGTCTTCCCGCAGTCCCGCGCGCGCCAGTGCATCGTCCAGCGCCGCACGTGCGCCGCGTCCTTCGGGGTGTGGGGTGGACATGTGGTATGCGTCGGACGATTCGCCGTAGCCGATCAGGCGTGGCGCATCCGGTTCAACATCCACACGCTGCAGCAACGCGAACGCTGCGGCTTCACCGATCGAGATCCCGCGCCGCCGCGCATCGAAAGGCCGGCACGGCTCGGGCGATACCAGCTCCAGCGCGTTGAAGCCGAACAGCACGCTGTCGCACAGCGTATCCACGCCGCCGACCAGCGCGGCATCGACAAGATCCAGTCGCAGCATCCGTTCCGCGGAAGCAAAAACTTTCGCCGACGACGAACAGGCGGTCGAAATGGTCAGCGCCGGACCGGCGATCCCGGTCGCGCCGGCGACGAACGCCGTCAGCGAATGCGGCGTGTGAATGCCGGGGCGGCGCAGGTCTTCCGGAAAACGATCATTTCGCAAACGCCGATACGCTTCTTCGCTGGCGCCGATGCTGGCGGTAGAGGTGCCGAGCACCAGCGCCACCCGATCCGCGCCGTAGCGTTCGATGACCGCGTGCACCGCGTCGGACAGTCCGTCCTGGTTCAGTCCGAGCCACGCCAGCCGGTTGTTGCGGCATTCCCAATGCGACAACGCTCGCGGCAGCGGCGCGTCCTCGATGCCTTCGACGCGACCTATGAAACATTCCAGCGGCTGGTGAGAGAAATCGTTCGCGCGCAAACCGCCGCGGTCCTGACGCAATGCCGTCGCGTGCGCGGCCACGCCGCGGCCCAGCGCGGACGTCGCGCTGTATGCAATGACGGCGAGTGGCTGGATGTGTGCAGGCAAACGCAAGGACTCCGCGATGGGTGGCCGAGCAGTATACGGAAGTGTCGCGTCGAATCAGTCGGCGACACTTGAGTGCGGGCCGCCCTGCTGCCAAGCTTGCGCGGTTGCATCGTTGCAGGAATGGACGAACCGATCGTCGTGGCCAATTGCCAGCCCTCCTGAGTGGAGGTGTTGGAACGCCCGGTCGGCGGGCGTTCTGGGGTTGTGGAAGCACGACAGCGTTGTACGAAGCCGCTTCCATGCGATTTTTCAAAAACTCGATGAAGGGGACAAGGAACATGAAACGCATCCATCTGGTCCTGCTGTTGCCGTTGTTGCTGCTCACCATGGCGTTCCG
>DASXWZ010000109.1:0-14966 GCA_036503375.1 Rhodanobacteraceae bacterium
TGTACGTGTCCGAGCGTCCGCCCGCGGGCAGCATCGCAGGCGCGCGCGTGCTGACCGGCAAGGAAATGTCGTACAACAATCTCGCCGACGCGGATACCGCGCTGGAATGCGTCAAGGCGTTCGGCAAGGCGCCGGCCTGCGTGATCGTCAAGCACGCCAATCCCTGCGGCGTGGCATTGGCCGACGACGTCGTGCAGGCGTACGAGCGCGCCCACGCCTGTGATCCGGTCTCGGCATTCGGCGGCATCATCGCCTTCAATCGTGCGCTGGACGGCGCGACGGTGCGCGCGGTCCTTGCGAAGCAGTTCGTGGAAGTGTTGGTGGCCCCGGAGTTCGATGCCGAGGCGCTGGCGGCGCTGGCGAAGAAGCCCAACGTGCGCGCGCTGGCCGTGGGCGCATGGCCGGAGGCGGGGGCGAGCACGCGCGAATTGCGCAGCATCGGCGGCGGCGTGCTGGTGCAGGATTCCGACCGCGACACGCTGCTGCTGTCGGACCTGAAAGTGGTGACGAAACGCGTGCCTGACGCGGACCAGTTGCGCGACCTGCTGTTCGCCTGGCATGTGGCGATGTTCGTGAAATCCAATGCGATCGTCTACGCACGCGATGGCCGCAGCATCGGCATCGGCGCGGGCCAGATGAGCCGCGTGGTCAGTGCCCAGATCGCCGCACTGAAGGCCGAGCAGGTCGATCTCGCGGTCGCCGGCAGCGTGATGGCATCTGACGCGTTCTTCCCGTTCCGCGACGGCATCGATGCCGCAGCACAGGCTGGCGTGCGCGCGGTGATCCAGCCGGGCGGTTCGATGCGCGACGAGGAAGTGATCGCCGCGGCCGACGAACACGATCTGGCGATGGTGTTTACCGGGGTTCGGCATTTCCGCCACTAGGAGCGACTTGAAAGCCAGTGCGCTCGTCAGCTTGCGCGCCGGCGGTGCGAGGATCAGGCCCGGTACACGGATGTACCGCTTTGCGGGCCAAGGAATCCTCATGTACTGACGTGTACACTCCGGTTCCTGCGCTCCGGCGTCGCGCAACCTGCCTTCGCTCGCGACGCTCTCAAGCCGCTCTGAGGCCTTCCCCCAGAGGATCCATGCAAAAGGCTTGCTACAGTAGCTTTGCGGAGGTTCGCCATGCGCTACGAGCTTTACTACTGGCCCACCATTCAAGGTCGTGGCGAATTCGTGCGCCTGGCGCTGGAAGACGCGGGCGCGGATTACGTCGACGTCGCGCGCTTGCCCGAGGCTTCCGGCGGTGGTGAAGCCGCGCTGATGAAGTTGATGGAGGAGTCCGATGGCGTGCACCCGCCGTTCGCCCCACCCTTCCTGAAAGCCGGGCGCACGCTGATCGCGCAAACCGCGAACATCCTCCTGTTCCTCGGCGCGCGCCTGAATCTCGCGCCGGAAGATGAAACCGGGAAATCGTGGACGCACCAATTGCAGCTGACGATCTCCGACCTGATCGTGGAAATCCACGACAGCCATCACCCGATCGCCAGCGGCTTGTACTACGAGGATCAGCAGCCGGAATCGAAACGGCGTGCCGGCGATCTGCGCCGCCGTCGCTTGCCGAAGTACCTCAACTATTTCGAACGCGTGCTGGCCTTGAACGCGCGCGGCCGCAGCCGGTGCCTGGTCGGCAGCGCGACGACGTACGCGGATCTCTCGCTGTTCCAGGTCGTGGAGGGACTGCGCTATGCCTTTCCACGCGCCATGCGCAAGCTGGAAGACGATCTCCCGTTGACCATCGAACTGCACGACCGCATCGCGCAGCGCGCGGGAATCGCGGCCTACCTGACCTCGCCGCGGCGCATTCCGTTCAACAACGACGGGATTTTCCGCCGATATCCGGAACTGGATGCCTGACGCGAGCGCTCAGCCGCTGCTGCTCGCCGGTTTGGGTGGCGTACCCCACTTGTAGATCGTGTAGTAAACCGGATCGACCGGACCCATGCGCGGATCGCGGATCAGCTGGCCGGTGCCGCCGTTGACCATGAAGGTTTGCGTGACGCCGTTCTTCGGCGTGATGCGCACCATGTAGAGCGTGGCGCCGCGGCGATATTCCTCCACGGTGTCGCCGTTGTTTTGGGTGTGCACGCTTACCGTCGGAGCCTGCTCACCGTTGGCGGCGCGCGCCGCAGGCGCGATCGACGGCGGAATGCTGGTGCTGGGCAGCGGGATCGAGGATTGCTTGACGCCCGGGTCGTTGATGTCCGGCGGCGGCAGGCCGGAACCCTTGGCGGGCGGTTGCGGCTGCTGCGCGAAGGCGACGGTGGCGAAGGCGGTGAATGCCAGTTCCATGACCAACGCGGACAGGTGCTTCATCGCCGTGCTCCATCGTTTGATGAGAGAAAGCATACACCGCGGGCATGAACCGCGGCGGGCCTCCAAGTGCATGAGACAATCGCGAAATGGCAACGCTGATACTGATCGACGGCTCCAGTTATCTCTATCGCGCCTTCCACGCGCTGCCGCCGCTGACCAATCCCGCCGGTGAACCGACCGGCGCGCTGTTCGGCGTGGTCAACATGCTGCGCGCCACGTTGAACGCGAAACCCGACTACGCCGCGTTCGTACAGGACGCGTCCGGACCGACTTTCCGCGACGCGCTGTACGCCGACTACAAGGCCAACCGCGCACCGATGCCGGACGACCTGCGCGCCCAGGTGGAACCGATGTTGAAAATCGTGCGTGCGCTGGGCCTGCCGATCCTGCGCGTGGAAGGCGTGGAAGCCGACGACGTGATCGGCACGCTGGCACGGCGAGCGGCAGACGAAGGCATCGACGTCACGATTTCCACGGGCGACAAGGATTTCGCGCAACTGGTCGAGCCGCGCATCACGCTGGTCAACACCATGTCCGGCAGCGTGCTGGACCGTGCCGGGGTGATCGATAAATTCGACGTTCCGCCCGAGCGCGTGGTCGACCTGCTCGCGCTGATGGGCGATTCCATCGACAACATCCCCGGCGTACCCAAATGCGGGCCGAAGACCGCGGCCAAGTGGATCTCCCAATACGGCGACCTGGACGGCGTGATCGCGCACGCGAACGAAGTCGGCGGCAAGATCGGCGAAAACCTGCGCGGCGCCCTGCCGCACCTGCCGCTGTCGCGGCAGCTCGCAACGATCAAGACCGATTGCGAACTGGAACTCGGCCCGACCGACCTTGCACTGCGCCCGCGCGACGTGGACGCCCTGCGCGAGCTGTACACGCGCTATGCGTTCGTGCAGGCGTTGAGGGAATTGGAGCAGGGAGCAGGGAGCAGGGAGCAGGGAACGCAGAAAGCGGGACTCGGGACTCGGGACTCGGGACTCGAAAAAGCAAAAACCGACTCGACGACGCCACATCCGGCACCGCAACAGGCACCCGCCGGCGAGTACGAACTCATCACCACGCGCGCGCAACTGGATGTGTGGCTCGAAAAATTGCGCAAAGCCGAACTGGTCGCCTTCGATACCGAGACGACTTCGCTGGATGCGATGCGTGCGGAGCTGGTGGGATTGTCATTCGCGGTCGAAGCCGCGCAGGCGTGCTACGTCCCGGTCGGGCACGACTATCCGGGCGTGCCGCCACAGCTCCCGCGGGAGGAAGTGCTGGCGGCGCTGAAACCGGTTTTCGAAGACGCAAACAAAGCCAAGCTGGGACATCACGCCAAGTACGACATCAACGTGCTGTCGTTCTACGGCGTGGAGGTCCGCGGGCTGTCTTTCGACAGCATGCTGGAATCGTACGTGCTGAACGCCACCGCTTCGCGCCACGACATGGATACGCTGGCCAAGCGCCATCTCGACTACGACACCGTCAAATATTCCGATGTCACGGGCAAGGGCGCGAAGCAGATTTCGTTTTCGCAGGTGGACCTCGAGGGGGCTTGCCGCTACGCCGCCGAAGACGCCGACATCACGCTGCGCCTGCACCAGTCACTCTGGCCGCAGGTGCAGGAACAACCTGCCTTGCGCAAGTTGTTCGAGGAAATCGAGTTGCCGCTCGTGCGAGTTCTTGCGCGCATGGAGCGGCGCGGCGTGTTGATCGACGCGGCGGCACTGAAGAAGCAAGGCGACGAACTCGCCAAGCGCATGCACGAGATCCAGCAACGCGCCTACGCGCTGGCCGGGCGCGATTTCAACATCGATTCGCCCAAGCAGTTGCAGGCGCTGCTGTTCGAAGAGCTGCAACTGCCTGCCATGATGAAGACGCCCACCGGTCAGCCATCGACCAACGAGGAAGCGCTGGAAGCGATCGCCGGTCAGCACGAACTGCCGCGGCTGATCCTGGATTGCCGCGCGCTGGCGAAGCTGCGCAGCACCTATACCGACAAGCTGCCGCAGATGATCAATCCGCGCACCGGCCGCGTGCACACCTGCTACCACCAGGCCGCCGTGGCGACCGGGCGCGTGTCGTCCACCGATCCGAATTTGCAGAACATCCCGATCAAATCCGAGGAAGGCCGCCGCATCCGCCAGGCCTTCATCGCGCCGCCGGGGTGGAAGGTGCTGGCGGCGGACTATTCGCAGATCGAATTGCGGATCATGGCGCACCTCTCCGGCGACGAGACCTTGATCCGCGCGTTCAAGGACGGCGCCGACGTGCATCGCGCCACGGCTGCGGAAGTGTTCGGCGTTCCGCCCGAGCGCGTGGACGCCAACCAGCGGCGCGCGGCCAAGGTGGTGAATTTCGGATTGATGTACGGCATGAGCGCGCACGGGCTGTCGCGTGCGCTCGGCATCGGCCGGCTGGAAGCGGGCGAATACATTGCACGCTATTTCGAGCGTTTCCCGGGCGTGCGCGCCTTCATGGACTCGACCCGCGAGCAGGCGCAGCGCGATGGCTACGTGGAGACGCTGTTTGGGCGCCGGCTCTATCTCGAAAGTTTGCGCTCGCGCAACGCGGCTCAACGTGCCGGCGCCGAACGCGCCGCGATCAACGCACCGATGCAGGGCACGGCCGCTGACATCATCAAGCGCGCGATGATCGCCATCGATTCGTGGTTGCTCGAGCGCAATGACGATGCCCACATGTTGATGCAGGTGCACGACGAGCTGGTGTTCGAGGTCCGCGACGACGCGCTGGAAGCGGTTTCAGCCGGCGTGCGCGAGCGGATGCAAGCCGCCGCGCAACTTTCGGTGCCGCTGCTCGCAGAGATCGGACACGGCGCCAACTGGGACGAAGCGCACTGAGCGTGAGCGGTCAGCGGAAAAGCGAGATGTCTTCGAATTTTTTCCGCTCGTCGCCGAGCACTCACCGCTCACTCCCGCATTTGGACTTCCAAATGCCGCGATTCGTATGCCGGAAGTCATGCTTTTCCCGGCATGAACATCGCCTGAACTGACCCGGGAAACTCATTTGAACTTAACGCGCCCCGTGCTTATCTAAGCATCGGACGCACGCAACGGCGTCCGGGTTTCACTCACCTCCCTGAGTGGACCGAATGGGGTCGAATCCCTCCCCAGGTTCGGCTCCAACCCCCGCCCCGAGAGCTCCCCCCTGGCTCTCGGGGCATTTTATTTGGATCTCGCGCGATCGCCCGTGATCGCGAAAATCGAAAGCGGCCACGCAACGGCGAGCTTTTCGACGAATCACGTATTCGACAAACGCTTGGTTCCGTTGCGCCGCTCGCGTAGCATCGGCGCGAGTTCAACGAGGGAGACGTACATGCGCGCAGGCCTGATCGTGATCGGCATCATCATCGCGGCGCTCGGCATCTGGGTGGCGCTGGGACGGTTCAACTACAACGACACGGAAACCAAGGCGCAACTCGGACCGGTAAAGGTGCAGGCGACCGAACAGAAGACCGTTCCCGTCGCACTCGGTTACGTCGCCATCGTCGTGGGCGCGGGCCTGGTGATCGCCGGCGCGATGCGCAAATCCTGACGCCGCGGCACAAGTCGAAGGACCGTCCGCAGGAGTGCCCGGTTCTTCACCGGGCGTCGGAACCCGGTTTCGCCGCCGGATTCCGCGGCGCACACAGATCGGCCTCGCCCGCGGGCACTTGTCCGTTCGGTGAAGTGATCGATCGCGTGCGGCAGGTATTTGCGAGTCGATCCATCACCCGCGGGGAATCCGCGCCCAGCTCCTGCGCGATCTCGACGTTACAATTGCGGCGATGGATGTATCGCATTTGCTCGACTCGCTGAACGCCGCGCAGCGCGAGGCGGTCAGCGCCCCGCCCGGCTCGTACCTGGTGCTGGCCGGCGCCGGATCCGGCAAAACCCGCGTGCTCACCCATCGCATCGCCTGGCTGGTCGAAGTCGAACGCGTACCGCCGTGGGCGATCCTCGCCGTCACCTTTACCAACAAGGCCGCCGGCGAGATGCGCGGCCGGCTGGATTTGCTGCTGCCGTCCGGTGCGCGCGGACTGAGCGTCGGCACTTTCCACGGCATCGCGCACCGGCTGCTGCGCCGGCACTGGCGCGAGGCGGAGTTACCCGAGACATTCCAGATACTCGATGCGGACGATCAGCAGCGATTGGTCAAGCGCGTGGTTGCAGGACTCGGCCTGGACGAGGCACGTTTTCCGCCGCGCCAGGCAACCTGGCAAATCAATGCGTGGAAAGATGAAGGCAAGCGGCCCGATGCGATCGATGCGAGCGACCATCCGGTGGCGCGCACCTATCTGTCGATCTATCGCGCCTACGAGGAAGCCTGTCGACGAGCGGGATTGGTGGATTTCGCCGAACTGCTGCTGCGCGCACACGAGTTGTGGCTGCACAAACCCGAAGTGCTGGCCCACTACCGCGAGCGTTGGCGTCACCTGCTGATCGACGAGTTCCAGGACACCAACGCCCTGCAATACGCGTGGATCCGCGTGCTGGCGGGCAACACCGGGACCGTGTTCGCAGTCGGCGATGACGACCAGTCCATCTACGGCTGGCGCGGCGCGCGCGTCGAGAACATGCATGCGTTCCTGCGCGATTTTGCGGGCGCGAAAACCATCCGGCTGGAGCAGAACTACCGCTCCACGGCCAACATCCTCGAAGCCGCCAACGCGATCATCGCGCGCAATCCATCGCGCCTGGGCAAGCAGTTGTGGACCGCCGGCAACGCCGGCGATGCGATCGCGCTGTATTCGGCCTACAACGACCAGGACGAAGCGCGCTTCGTGATCGAACGCATCCGCGAGCACATCGAGCGCGGCGGCGCGGCGGACGAGATCGCCGTGCTCTACCGCAGCAACGCACAGTCGCGCGCGTTCGAGGAACAGTTGCACCAGTACGACATCCCGTACCGGGTCTATGGCGGTCAGCGCTATTTCGAGCGCGCCGAGGTCAAGGACGCGCTGAGCTATCTGCGACTCAGCGCCAACCGCCACGACGACGCGGCTTTCGAGCGCGCGGTCAACACGCCGCCGCGCGGCATCGGCGAGCGCACTCTGGACCAGCTGCGCCGGCGCGCGCGCGCGGACAATATTTCCATGTGGGATGCGGCGCTGGCGGAATTGTCCGGCGCGGAACTGAGTGCGCGCGCGAAGAACGCGTTGCGCGGGTTCATGACGCTGGTGGAAGACTTCGCTCGTGCGTTCCAGCCGCTCAATCTCTCCGAGCAGGTCGAACACGCGATCGCGCACTCGGGGCTGCGCGACTACTACGAGCGCGATTCGCGCGGCAATGCCGAATCGCGCGTGGAAAACCTCGATGAACTGGTGAACGTCGCCAGCCGTTTCGCGCCGACGCAGGAAGATATGGACGCGGGCTTGTCCGAACTGGCGGCGTTTCTCGCGCACGCGGCGCTGGAAGCCGGCGAAGCGCAGGGCGAGATCGGGCAACCTTGCGTGCAGTTGATGACCTTGCATTCGGCCAAGGGTCTCGAGTTCCAGATCGTGTTCCTGGTCGGACTGGAGGAAGGCCTGTTCCCGAGCCAGCGCTCGACCGAGGATGCCTCGCGGCTGGAAGAAGAACGCCGACTCGCCTATGTCGGCATCACCCGTGCGCGCCGGCGTTTGATACTCACGTACGCCGAATCGCGCCGCATGCACGGCTCGGAAATGCTGGCGCGGCCTTCGCGTTTCCTCGCCGAACTGCCGCAGTCGCTGCTCGAAGAAGTCCGGCCGCGTGCCAGGATCACGCGGCCGGTCTATGCACCGCGCGACTATGGCCACGCGCCGCTCGCGGAGGAATCCATGCCGGTGAAGCTCGGCCAGCGCGTGCGCCACGCGCACTTCGGCGAAGGCGTGGTGGTGAGCGCAGAAGGCGCCGGCGCGCACACGCGCATCCAGGTCAACTTCGCCGACGTCGGGCCCAAATGGCTGGTCGCGGCGTACGCGAACCTGACGGCGTTGTGATTCCCGCTCACGTGTTGGCGGAATATCCGTCCAGCGCCAGTTTCAGCAGGATCTTCATCTCCTCGCGCAGCGGCAGCGGCGCAACGACTTCCGCATCCGGCCCGTATTTCATCACGTCCATCAGCAGCTCGCGCGAATTCGAATACGGCACGCGCAATTCGTAGCGACCATCCGGCAGGAACTGGCCTTCCTGCTGTGAGTGCCAGTGCTCGTCCGCCACCCAGCGCGCCGCGCGCGCAGAGAAGCGGAGCGTAGCCCAGGCTTTCGGCGCGCCCGCGAAGATGCCGTAGCTGGAGGCGAGCACTGCGTCGAGCTCCGTGTTTTCGCGATCGATCGCCGCCGCTTCCAGTTGTTCCGGCTCCGCGATGCGATCCACCGCAAAGCTGCGCAGCGCTTCGCGATCGTGATCCCACGCGTCCAGATACCAGTTGTCGCGGTAATGGGTCAGCCGTTGCGGCGAAACGGTACGCGTGGTGTCGGCATTGGTGGTGCGCGCGCGGTAGCGGAATTTCAGACGTTTGCGCGCCAGCACCGCACCGGCGACGATCCGGAACACGCGCTGATCGAGTTTTCGCGAGCCGTACGGAATCACGCGTATGCGTTCGACCGGCAAAGGGGTGCCGTCGGCATGTTCGGTCAACAGCCGCTCCATCCGCGCCTTGAACGGCGCCAGCGCCGGTGCCAGCACGCCGGGATCGGAGCGCCCGATCAATTCGTTCAACGCCATCAGCGCGGAGAGTTCCTCGCTGGTCAGCCACAGGCCCGGCAATTCGAAACGATCCGCTTCCTCGCGATCGTAGGCGAAACCATGGCGATCGGGATCGCTTTCCACCGGCGCGCCCAGTGCGTCCCGAAGAAAAGCGACGTCGCGATACAGCGTGGCGCGCGAACAGCCGAGTTCATCGCGCAGCCGTTGCTGGCTGACAGGATGCCGCGCGGCCTTGAAGATCCGGTGCAAGGTCAAAATGCGCTCGTAGCGGTCCATGGCGGGAGCACTCATGGGTAATGCGGGAAGCATGACCGGAGGCGGATGCGGCGGCAAGCATCGCGCCGCATCGGCTAACATCGGGTTTATTCCATCCATGGCGCTGGATCCCGGCCAATCCCTGGCCGGGATGACGAACAACCTTTGCGCATGCCGCACAAGAATCTCCAATACAACGAACCGACGGGCGATCAGGGCGAGGCGACGCGTTTGCGATCTGCCGGGGGCCGATCGCGCGTCGACGAGCGACCCGACATGGACGTCTGGACGGGCACCCAGCGCCATGGACGGCTCCTCGCCAAACGGTTTGCAAACTGATGGCGCACAAGAACCTTCAACTGAGCGCAGCGACCGGCGATGAGGTGAAGACCAACACCTGTTACATGTGCGCGTGCCGTTGCGGGATAAGGGTGCATCTGAAAAACGGCCGCGTCCGTTACATCGACGGCAACCCCAAACACCCGGTCAACCGCGGCGTGATCTGCGCCAAGGGTTCGTCCGGGATCATGCAGCACTATTCGCCGGCGCGGCTGCGCAAACCGCTGCTGCGCACGGGCGAACGCGGCGAGCGCAAGTTTCGCGAAATCGAATGGGACGAGGCGCTGTCGATCGCGACGAAGTGGCTGTCCGACATCCGCGCGCGCAATCCGGATGAACTGGCCTTCTTCACCGGCCGCGACCAGAGCCAGGCGCTGACCGGCTGGTGGGCCCAGCAGTTCGGCACGATCAACTACGCCGCGCACGGGGGATTCTGCTCGGTGAACATGGCCGCGGCCGGCATGTACACGTTCGGTGGTTCGTTCTGGGAATTCGGCGAACCGGATTGGGCGCGTACGAAATACCTGATGCTCTGGGGCGTGGCCGAGGATCACGATTCCAACCCGATCAAGCTGGGCCTCGGCAAGCTGAAGACGCGCGGCGCCAAGATCGTGGTGGTGAATCCCGTGCGCAGCGGTTACGGCGCAATCGCGGACGAGTGGATCGCGATCAATCCCGGTACCGACGGCCTGCTGGCCGGCGCGCTGATACACGAACTGCTGATCCACGACCGCGTGGATTTCGAGTACCTGGTGCGCTACAGCAATGCGCACCATCTGGTGATCTACGCGCCCGGCTCGCCTGACGATGGATTGATCGCGCGCGGTGCGGACGGCAAGCCGCTGTGCGCGGTGCGTCCCCAACACCATCCCCACCCCGGCCCTCCCCTTGAAGGGGAGGGAGTAAAAATCGTTGACGCGACGCAGTTCGACATCTCGCCGCTGATCGCCGGCGAATACATGCTGCCAGACGGCCGCCGCGCGGTGCCATCATTCCAACTGCTGGCGGAAAGATTTCTTTCGCGAGACTACGCGCCGGAAAATGTCGCGTCGCGCTGCGGTGTGGATGCGGCGACGATCCGCCGCATCGCATCCGAACTCGCGCGCACCGCGTTCGACGAAGCGATCGAATTGCCGATTGCGTGGACCGACAGCCACGGCCGCGCACATGAAAAGATGACCGGTCGTCCGGTCTCGATGCACGCCATGCGCGGCATCGCCGCGCACAGCAACGGCTTCCACACCTGCCGCACGTTGCACGTGCTGCAGATGCTGCTGGGCGCGATCGATACCCCCGGCAGTTTCCGCTACCAGCCGCCGTATCCGAAATCCACGCCGCCGGCCAACCGGCCCGCGACCGCGCGCAAACCGGACGGCACGCTCAACGGCAACCCGCTCGGCTATCCGGTGTCGCCGGAAGATTTGCTGGTCGACGAACACGGCGCGCCAAGGCGAATCGATCACGCGTTCTCGTGGGCGTATCCGCTGGCCGCGCACGGCATGTTGCAATCGGTCATCCGCAATGCGGTCGCGGGCGATCCGCACCGGATAGACACGCTGTTCCTGTTCATGGCCAACATGGGCTGGAACTCTGCGATGGACACCGCGCACACGCGCAAGCTGCTTTGCGAGCGCGACGCGAACGGCGGGTACAAGATTCCGCGCATCATCTACGTGGACGCCTATGATTCGGAAACCGTGGCATTCGCCGACCTGGTGCTGCCGGATACGACGTATCTCGAACGCCACGACTGCATCAGTCTTCTTGATCGTCCGATTTCGGATGCCGATGCGGCGGCGGATGCGATCCGCGTGCCGGTGACGCGACCCGATCGCGACGTGCGGCCGTTCCAGGACGTGCTGCTGGAGCTGGGCGCGCGGCTGAAGCTGCCGAACCTGGTGGACGAACACGGCAATCCGAAATACCGCGACTTCGCCGACTACATGGTGCGGCACGAACGCGCCCCGGGCGTGGGCCTGCTGGCCGGCTGGCGCGGGGCCGCTGGCGCGAGCGAAGGCAAGGGCGCACCGAACCCGGATCAACTCGATCGCTACCGCGAGCACGGCTGCCACTGGGAATCGCGCGTGCCGGAATCCGGCGCGTACTACCGCTTCGCCAATCGCGATTACCTGCAATGGGCGCAGGCGATGGGTTTTGTCGGAAGTACCGAGCCGATCACCTTGCAGTTGTATTGCGAGACGCTGCAACGCTTCCGCCTGGCGGCCCAAGGGCACGGCGCGGTGCAGCCGCCGGAACGCGAACGCGCGCGCGTCGAGAAATTCTTCGATCCGCTGCCGATGTACTACGCGTCACTGGACGAGCGTTCGCAGCAAGATGATTTTCCGTTGCACGCCATTACCCAGCGTCCCATGTTCATGTATCACTCCTGGGGCTCGCAGAACCGCTGGCTGCGGCAAATCGCCACGCGCAATTACCTCTATGCCAATCCGCGCACATTGGCAGAGCACGGCATCGGTGACGACGACTGGGCGTGGATCGCGTCGCCGCGCGGACGCATCCGCGTACAGGTGCGCGCGCATGCGGCGACCGCGCCGGGCACGGTGTGGACGTGGAATGCGATCGGCAAGAAGAGCGGCGCCTGGAAGCTCGGTGCGCAGGCACCGGAATTCGTGGACGGGTTTCTTTTGAACGACCTGATCGGCGAGCGCGACGCGGCCGGCGAGTACAGCAATGCCGATCCCGTTACCGGGCAGGCTGCCTGGTTCGACCTGAGGGTCCGGCTGGAGCCCGACCCGCAGCCCCGGACGCCGGGCCACCGCGTCGAGTTGCGCGAACCGCGGCAGGGCCGCCAGAATGTCGGGAACGCCGCTTGAGCCTGGACCGGGTTTCCGCCGGTAGAGGCTTTGCGCGCGCACCGTCTTGCCGGGGAATGCGGGCACATGTGCAAAGGCTGGCGCTGGATCTGCGCGTTGCGCGCAGGGGGCTTTGAGTGACCTGGCAGGCGTGGGCCACTGCCGCGATCATCGTTTTTGCGGTGGCGTTGTTCGCCAGCGAACGCGTGCGCATCGACATCGTCGCGCTGATCGCGCTCGGCCTGTTGATGGTGTTGCGTATCGTCACGCCGGAGGAAGCGCTGTCCGGCTTCAGCAACGAAGCCACGGTGACGGTGGCGGCGATGTTCGCGCTGTCGATGGGCATAGAACGTTCGGGCGCGCTGGATCCGCTGATCCGCCTGCTCTCGCGCATCAGGAAGCCCTGGCTGCTGACGCTGGGCATCATGCTCGCGATCGCCCCGCTCGGCGCCTTCATCAAGAACGTGGCGCTGGTGGCGACCTTCGTGCCGCTGGCATTGCGGGTGTGCGCGCGCACCAGCACCTCGCCCGCACGCGTGCTGATGCCGATGGCCTACGCCGCGCAAATGGGCGGCGTGTGTACGCTGATCGGCACCTCGTCCAACCTCCTGGCGGATTCGCTGGCGCAGAAACACGGGCTGGCGCCGCTGGGCGTGTTCGAGTTCACCAAGCTGGGCGTGCTGCTGGCGATCGCGGGGATCATCTACCTGATGGTGATCGGGCGTTGGCTGCTGCCGCGCCATATCGATGCCGAAGCGCCGGACGTGATGCAGGTCGGCAAGTACGTCACGGAACTGAAGGTGATGTCCGATTCCGAGCTGGTCGGGCAGACCATCGCCGAAGCGAAGCTTGGCGAGAAGCACGGGGTGTATCCGCTGGAATTGCTGCGCGGCGAGGAACACGTATGGTCGCCCCGTACCCAGAAGCTGCAGATCGGCGACGTGCTGCTGATGCGCGGCGACTGGGAGAACCTGGAGGAATTCCGCAAGCAGAGCAAGCTGGAGATCGACCCGGAATTCAAGCACAGCCGCGACGACGGTCAGGCGCGCGTCCTGCTGGAGGTGATGGTGACGCCCGCGAGTCCGCTGGAAGGGCGCACGCTGCGGGAGATCGACCTCCAACTGCGCTACGAAGCCACCGTACTGGCGATCCATCGCCGCGGCCGCGTGCTGCGCGAGAAGATGAGCCGCATCGGGCTGGAAACCGGGGACGTCCTGATGCTGCTGCTGCCAGCCACCGCGATGGCGAAGGCGCGCGCGGACGACCGCTTCATCGTCCTCAATGAACGCTACGACGCGCGCCGCCCCGCCTGGAAGGCCATCGTCGCGGTCGGAATCATGCTGGCGGTCGTGATCGTCTCCGGCCTGCGCTGGCTGCCGATCCCGATCGCGGCGATCTGCGGCGTGGTGGCGATGGCGTTGACACGCTGCTTCGGCCGCAAGGACGTGTACGAAGCGATGGACTGGAAGATCATCATCCTGCTCGGCGCGATCCTGCCGCTCGGCATCGCGATCGAGAAAACCGGGTTGTCGAAGTACGTGGTCGAAGGCGGCATGGCGATGGTCGGCAGCCACGGACCGCTGGCCGCACTGCTGATGGTCTATCTGCTGACCGCGCTGCTGACCGAGCTGATGGGCCACAATCCTTCGGTGGTGCTGATGATCGGCATCGCGATCAGCGTGGCGCATGTCATGCACGTCGATCCGCATCCGTTCGTGGTGGCGGTGGCGTTCGCCGCGGCGACTTCGTTCGCCACTCCGGTCGGCTATCCCACCAATACGATGGTCTATTACGCGGGCGGCTATCGCTTCACCGACTTCATGAAGGTCGGTATTCCGCTGATCGGATTGTTCTGCGCGCTCTCGATGCTCCTGATTCCGAAGTTCTGGCCGTTTTGATGACTGCGCTGCCTCCGCCGTCGAAAAAGAAGCTCGGCCTGGTGATCGATCTGGACATTTGCGTGGGATGCCACGCCTGCGCGGTGGCGTGCAAGGAATGGAATGACGGCGGCCAATTCGGGCCGCTGCCGGACAGCGAGCCCTACGGCACGGAACCGCATGGCGTGTGGTTCAACCGGGTGCATGCGTATGAAGTGACGGAAGACGGGAAACGTCAGCCGGCGGGGCTTGAAGAGCAGAGCGAAGACGCGCTTTCATCTCCCTCCCGCCTTCCTTCCCCCGTGCAGATGGTGCATTTCCCCCGCTCCTGCCTGCATTGCGAGACGCCGGATTGCGTGACCGTGTGTCCCACCGGCGCGAGTTACAAACGTGCGGAAGACGGCATCGTGCTGGTGGACGCAGACAAATGCATCGGTTGCCAGTTGTGCGCCTGGGCCTGTCCCTACGGCGCGCGCGAGATCTCGCTGGAGCGTCCGCGCAAGCAGGCCGGCGACCACCCCGACAAACGCGGCACGATGCAGAAGTGCACGTTGTGCGTGGACCGCATCTACAACGAAACGCTGGACGAGGCCGATCGCCAGCCGGCTTGCGTGATGGCCTGTCCCACGCGCGCGCGCCATTTCGGCGATCTGGGCGATCCCGATTCCGGAATCTCGCGATTGGTCGCGCAACGCGGCGGCT
>DASXWZ010000110.1:0-3542 GCA_036503375.1 Rhodanobacteraceae bacterium
GCAATTCCCAAGTTGAGCTCGGGGCTTTCACAACGGACTTAACGAACCACCTACGCACGCTTTACGCCCAGTAATTCCGATTAACGCTTGCACCCTCCGTATTACCGCGGCTGCTGGCACGGAGTTAGCCGGTGCTTATTCCTCGGGTACCGTCAGTCTTGCCGGGTATTAGCCGACAATGTTTCGTTCCCGATAAAAGTGCTTTACAACCCGAAGGCCTTCTTCACACACGCGGCATTGCTGTATCAGGGTTGCCCCCATTGTCCAATATTCCCCACTGCTGCCTCCCGTAGGAGTCTGGGCCGTGTCTCAGTCCCAGTGTGGCTGATCATCCTCTCAGACCAGCTACGGATCGTCGCCTTGGTGGGCCGTTACCCCACCAACAAGCTAATCCGGCATCGGCTCATCCAATCGCGCGAGGTCTTTCGATCCCCCGCTTTCACCTCACGGTCGTATGCGGTATTAGCGTAAGTTTCCCTACGTTATCCCCCACGACTGGGCAGATTCCGATGCATTCCTCACCCGTCCGCCACTCGCCATCAAGGTGTATTGCTACACCTCATGCTGCCGTTCGACTTGCATGTGTTAGGCATGCCGCCAGCGTTCAATCTGAGCCAGGATCAAACTCTTCACTTAAGGTTTCGACGATCTTGCGATCGTCTGTCTTTTGAAGGTCTAAACCCAACCCAATAATTCATCGCTGAATTACTTAGGTTCTTAGGTTTGGACACTTTGCATCTGGACTTTCATCCATCCGCAAGGCGCCCACACAAGTCACCTGCGCACACTGTCAAGGAACATCTTTGCGACGAAAGCGTTTCGCTTCGAAGGCCCAACTTTTCGTCGAGCGAGCCGACTATCTTACAACACGTCCCGTATGTGTCAACTCTGGGAAGTGCGAAAGAGGGTCTGCTGGGCGGCGGAAATGTCATCCGCCGGGTTGGAAATTGTAGCGCGATTGTCGCCACCTTGTGAAGCCCCCGCGAGGGGCGCGTTACACTGGGCGTCCAGAGGAACCCGCCATGCGCCACGCCGCGATCCTGCTCCACACGCTCTTTCTTGCCTCGATTTGCACCGCTTGCGCGGGCGCGTCGCGCGCGGCTTCGCAAAGCCCTGCAGTGGATCTGCGCGGACACCGGATCCAGGTGGAAATCGCGGCCGATGACGCCAGCCGCGAACACGGACTGATGGATCGCACCTCCATGCCCGCGGATCACGGCATGCTGTTCGTCTTCCCGGACTCGCAGATCCGCACCTTCTGGATGAAGGACACGCTGATCCCGCTGGACATGCTGTTCCTGGACGCCGACGGCAAGCTGGTGACGCTGCTCGCCGACGTACCACCGTGCAAGGCCGACCCCTGCGGGATCTACCCCAGCACACAGCCCGCGCGTTACGTACTGGAGTTGAATGCCGGTATGGCCGCGAAACTTGGCTTGCGCGAAGGCGATGCCGTGACGTTCGTCGACGTGTCGCCCGCGAGCCAGTGATCGGACTCGTTCTGGCGCGGACGCGCGCAGGCGACTCCCACGTGATAAGGCACCAGCGGCCCGGGCGGCAGCTCGTCGGCATCGAACCAGCGATCGTCGAACGGAATGAATTGCAACATGACCCGTCTCCCCTCGTTGAGACAGGTCTATTTCAACGATCGCGCGTGCACGGGGCGTGACGCAAATGTGGCGAAGCGCTGACGTTCTTGGCTGTTTCCCGGCTCGCGCACCCGCTCAAATCCAAGGCAGGCTCCGCGCGTCCTGCCTCACCCGATCTCGATCATCTCGAAATCGTCCTTGGTCACCCCGCAATCCGGACAGGTCCAGGTATCCGGAATGTCCTCCCAGCGGGTGCCCGGCGCGATGCCCTCCTCCGGCAGTCCGGCTTCTTCGTCATAGATAAAGCCGCAGACCACGCACATGAACTTGCGATAGGCCTCGACCGATGTTGCGCTGGCGCCGTTGGACATGATCTCTGGAGGTGGGGACGTGCTGATATTGTCGCAAGTCGCGTCGCCGCGTGAAAGCAGGTGCGAAGACCGCATCCGAGGTTGCCATGTTCCATCCGCTGCTGGGCCGCCGCGGCCTGTACGCAATCACCGATGGTTCGCTCGCCGATCCCGTTGCTGCCGCGCAGGCCGCGCTGGAAGGCGGAGCGGCGTTGCTGCAATACCGCAACAAGACCAGCGCGCACCCACGGCGGCTGGACGAAGCCGTCGCGCTCGCGAAGTTGTGCATGCGGTTCGGCGTGCCCTTGATCGTCAACGACGACGTCGAGCTGGCGCTGGCGAGCGGTGCAGCCGGCGTGCATCTGGGCGAGGACGATGTTCCGATCGCAGGAGCACGCACCGTATTGGGCAGGGGCGCAATCATCGGCGTGTCATGCTACGACTCTCTCGAGCGCGCGCGCGACGCGAGTGCCGCAGGAGCGGATTACCTGGCCTTCGGTGCGTTTTTTCCCTCCCCCACCAAACCGGATGCTCGCCGCGCCACCCCGGGCCTGCTGCGGGAAGCACGGACGTTCGGAAAACCGCTGGTGGCGATCGGCGGCGTCACGCCCGACAATGGCGGCTCGCTGATCGCAGCGGGGGCGGATTTCCTGGCCGTGATCTCGGCCGTCTTCGCCGCACAGGACATTCGCGCTGCCGCGCGGCGATTCACCGGATTGTTCGATACCACGCACAGCCCTCGATGAGCACCAATCACGAAC
This sequence comes from Rhodanobacteraceae bacterium, assembly GCA_036503375.1. Lineage (GTDB taxonomy): Bacteria > Pseudomonadota > Gammaproteobacteria > Xanthomonadales > Rhodanobacteraceae > 66-474. Next base: position 2,701 of record DASXWZ010000110.1, read on the forward strand.
TCTTCCTGCGCGCCCAGTCGCTCCTTCCAGGTGGCGTGGATTCGCCCGTACGCGCGTTCAAGGCCGTCGGCGGAGACCCTTTCTTCACCTCTCGTGCGGAAGGCGCGTACCTGTGGGACGTGGAAGGCAAACGCTACATCGATTACGTCGGCTCATGGGGGCCGATGATCGCGGGCCACAATCACCCCAAGGTGCGCGAAGCAGTGGAACGCGCGGCGCGCGACGGCCTGTCCTTCGGTACGCCCTGCGAAGCGGAAGTGTTGCTGGCGGAGAGCGTGCGTGCGCTGATGCCCTCGCTGGAAATGTTGCGCTTCGTCAGCTCCGGCACCGAGGCCACGATGTCGGCGATCCGCCTCGCCCGCGGCACCACCGGCCGCGAACGGATCGTGAAATTCGAAGGCTGCTATCACGGCCACGGCGACTCCTTCCTGGTGAAAGCCGGGTCCGGCGCGCTGACTTTCGGGGCGCCCGATTCGCCGGGCGTGCCGCGCGCGTTGGCCGAACTCACTTCGACCGCGCCATACAACGACATCGATGCCGCCCGCGAACTGTTCGAGCGCATCGGCGATGAAATCGCCTGCGTGATCGTGGAGCCGATCGCCGGCAACATGAACTGCATCCCGCCACGCGAAGGTTTCTTGCATGCGCTGCGTGAACTGTGCACGCAGTACGGCGCGCTGCTGATCTTCGACGAGGTGATGACCGGATTTCGCGTCGCGCCCGGTGGCGCGCAGCAGTTGTACGGCATCACACCCGATTTGACCACGCTCGGCAAGATCATCGGCGGCGGCATGCCCGTGGGCGCCTACGGCGGACGCGGCGATCTGATGGAACGCATCGCT
>DASXWZ010000111.1:0-3234 GCA_036503375.1 Rhodanobacteraceae bacterium
TCCGCCGGTGATTTGTACAGACGCAGGTCGTGCAGCAGATGGCCCAGCGACGTGAACTCGCGCGGCACCACGCCACCGCCGCGCGCCGACCGCAGCCGGCGCATCCAGCGCAGCAGGCGCGCATCGAACTCCGGTTCCGCGCCGAAATGGCAGTACAAGCGCTCCCGGCCCTCCAGCATGCCGGGCAGGATGTCGTCGATGTCCTCGACCGGAAAGGCATCCTGCATGCCGTAGCGCTTTACTGCGCCTTCCGGGCCGATGCGCGAGCCGTGCAGACGTTCGGCCTGCGCATCGCGTTCTCGGCAGAACAGGACCACCTCATTGTGGCGGCCGGGCAGCAGCGCCAGCACCGCGTCGGGTTCGGGGAATCCGGTGAGATAGTGAAAATCCGAATCCTGCCGGTACGGCCACGCCGAATCGGCATTGCGCATGCGTTCGGGCGCAGCAGCCACGATGATCGCGGCAGACCCGCCGGCCAGGTGCATCAGGGTGCGGCGGCGCTGCGCGAATTCCGCTCGAGTAATCATCTAGTGCAGACGCGTACCCGGCGGCGCCTGCGTTTCGGCGTACAACAGCAACGCGCCGATGCGCACGAATTCGAATACCTCGGTCAGCGAAGCCTCGTCGTCGTCATCCTCGCAGGCGAGTTCGGAGGACGCGATGGCCTCGAAGTCGTGCAGGATTTCCGCGCCCTCTTCCGATACCGCGCTGCGCGCCCCGAAACCGCCCAGGCCCAGGCCGCCGAGAAATCCCCGGCACCATTCGACGAGGGCATCGCAACGCTCGGACAGCGGGCGGGACGATTCCGGCAGCAGCGGCTCGAACCCCAGTTCGGGATCGGAAAGTTGCAGGCGGCATTGCGAATACAGTTCGGCCAGCAGCGCGTGACCCGGATCGTCCGGTTGCGCGTCATCGCTTTCCAGTTCCAGCGCGGTAAGGAAGGCGCGTGCGCCGGCGTCGCCGCCCGCGCACAGGTAGCCCGCCAGCGAGCCGTGCAGCTCGGAGGCGCCCACCCCCAACCGAAGCGAGGCGAGCGCGGCGGCGAGTTCGGGCTGGGTGATGGGTGCGGAAACCATCCGGAGCGGTTCGTTGAGGACCGGGGCGGCAGGCCCGTGTCTTGCACGAAGTCTAGCAGCGCGGCCGATCCGGCCCTCATGGGTTTTGGATAAACTCCGCGCGGGGGTTTCGCCTTCATGCCCATGATTGCCCGACCATCGCCGAGCCGGGAGCCACACCCGGCGCGGCGGCTGCTGGCGCGTTCGTGTTTCGCGCTGATCGGGTGGTCGTGCGTGTGCGCCGCGAGGGCGGCGCAAGCGGGCGCGATCCCGCCGGTGCGTCCGGAAGATGCGTGGTGGTGGAGCATCGGCATGCGCGTGGTGTACGCCGCCGTCATCGCGCTGATCGGGCTGGCGCTGTTGCTGGCCTGGCGCAACAAGCGTCTGGAGGAATTGCACCTCCAGCACCAGTTGCGTTTGCGCGAGGACCGGCTGCGCCTGGCGCTATGGGGTTCGGGCGACGAATTCTGGGACTGGGACATGCAGTCGGGCATGATGTTCCGGATGTTCGCCGACACCCTGCAGGGGGGCCATCGCGAGGAAAGCATATCGATCGACGACTGGCGCAATCTGGCCGTGCATCCCGATGATCTCGAGCGCGTCGAGCAGGCGCTGGCCGAACACGTGGTCGGCGACAGCGATCATTTCGAAGCCGAACACCGGTTGTTGAATGCACGCGGCGAATGGCTCTGGGTGGTCTCGCGCGGTAAGATCGTGGAGCGCGACCAGACCGGCCGGCCGCTGCGCATGTGCGGCACGGCGCGGGACATCGGAGCGCTGCGCGCGGCCGAGCGCGACCGGCGCATCGCGGCGGAGGTGATCCGCAGCATGAGCGAGGCGGTGACCGTCACCGATCTCAATTTCCAGTTCATGTCGGTCAATGCGGCTTTCACCCGGATCACCGGTTACACCGAAGCGGAGGTGCTGGGGCGCGACGCATCGTTGTTGAACTGCCGCCAGCACGCGCCCGAAGTCTATGCGCAGGTGCGGCGCGCGCTCAGCGGGGAAGGCCACTGGCGCGGAGAACTGTGGCAACGGCGCAAGGACGGCGAGGAATTCCTGAGCTGGGTGGAATTGAGCGAGGTCTGCAACGAACACGGCGAGCGCACGCACCTGATCGGCGTGCTGACCGACATCACCGACCGCAAGCGCGTCGAACAGGAGCTGCGTTACCTCGCCAACTACGACACGCTGACCGGCTTGCCCAATCGCACGTTGCTGGGCGAGCGGCTGGGGCTCGCGATCATCAACGCGCGCCGCGGCAATCACAAGGTCGGCGTGCTGTTCCTCGATCTGGATCGCTTCAAGCACGTCAACGACTCGATGGGCCACGCCGTGGGCGACCGCATGCTGAAGGCCGCCGGCGCGCGCCTTCGGCAGGTTGCGCGCGAGCGCGACACCGTGGCGCGGCTGGGTGGCGACGAGTTCACCGTGATCCTCGAGGAGATCGTCGACGTGCGTGACGCCGAGGACATGGCGCAGCTCCTGATCGAAGCCTTCCAGGCGCCGCTCGGCCTGGGCGGCACGCAGGACGTGGTGATCTCGCCCTCGATCGGCATCGCGCTCTATCCCGATCACGGCCAGGTGCCGACCGACCTGCTGAAATACGCCGACACCGCGATGTACCAGGCCAAGGAACGCGGTCGCAACACCTGGGCGGTGTACCACACGCACATGGACACGCTGGCGCGCGACCGCGCGCGCATGATGACCGCTTTGCGCCGCGCTCAGGAGCGCGGCGAACTCGCGCTGGTATACCAGCCCAAGATGGCGATCGGGTCGGGACGCATTACCGGCGTCGAGGCCTTGCTGCGCTGGCGCAGCGCCGACCTCGGCGAAGTATCGCCTGCCGTGTTCATTCCGCTGGCCGAGGAAACCGGGGTCATCAACGAGATCGGTGAATTCGTGCTCACGACCGCATGCGCGGACCTCAAGGGTTTTCGCGACGCCGGTCTGCGCGGGTTGTCGATGGCTGTCAATCTTTCCGCGGCGCAACTGGAGCGCCCGGACATCACCCAGCGCATCTGCGAAATCATGGCCGAGCACGACATCGCGCCCGACCAGCTCGAGCTGGAATTGACCGAGAGCATGGTCATGGCCAATGCCGAACAATCGGTACGCCTGCTCGGCGAATTGAAATCGATCGGAACGCGTCTCGCGATCGACGATTTCGGTACCG
>DASXWZ010000112.1:0-5911 GCA_036503375.1 Rhodanobacteraceae bacterium
GGTGGCGCAGGTGCGCGCGCAGGATCTCGAAGGCTGCTTCGACTGCATCACCGCGCGTGCCTTCGCGAGCCTGCGTGAAATGCTGGAATGGGGTGGCCACGCGCTGGCGCCGCAGGGGGTCTGGCTGGCCCTGAAGGGCAAGGCGGACCAGGAAGGGCCGATGCAGGTTCCGGCCGGCTTCCGCATCGAGGCGGTGCACCGACTGGACGTGCCGGGACTCGATGCCGAACGGCACGTAGTCGAAATCCGCCATGCCTGATCCGCCGGTGGGCGACAATGCTAACCTTCGCGATCCGTCGTTTCGCCCGGGGCCGTTGCATTGCCATGACGCGCATCATCGCCATCGCCAACCAGAAGGGCGGGGTGGGCAAGACCACCACCGCGGTCAATCTGGCGGCCGCGTTGGCCGAGACCAGTCGCAAGATTCTGCTGGTCGATCTCGATCCGCAGGGCAATGCGACGATGGCCTCCGGCATCGACAAGCGCACCGTCCATCCCAGCGGTTGCGAGGTCTTGCTGGAAGAGGCGGGCATCGAAGCGGCGATCCTGCCCACCGAAGCCGGCTACGACTTGCTGCCCGGCGGACGGGACCTGACCGCGGCGGAATTGAAGTTGATGGACGCGATCGCGCGCGAATCGCGCCTTAAGGAACAGCTCGCGAAACTCGGCGACCGCTACCACACCATCCTGATCGATTGCCCGCCTTCGCTGCACCTGCTGACACTCAACGCGCTGGCAGCGGCGCACAGCGTGCTGATTCCGGTGCAGTGCGAATACTTCGCGCTGGAAGGCCTGACATCCTTGCTGGACACGGTGAAAGCCGTGCGCGCGCGGCTGAATCCGCACCTGGAGGTGGAAGGCCTTTTGCGTACCATGTTCGATGTGCGCAACAACCTCGGCAATGACGTTTCGGCGCAATTGACCAAGCACTTCGGCGACAAGGTGCTGCGCTCGATCATCCCGCGCAATGTGCGCCTGGCCGAAGCGCCCAGTTACGGCAAGCCGATCAACCTTTATGATCGCGAATCGCGCGGCGCGATCGCCTACCTCGGTCTGGCCGGCGAAATGATCCGGCGCGAACGCGGCGAGGCCAACGTGCTGGTCGACAACAGGAGCATCTCGTGAGCGCGAAGCGGCGTGGCCTGGGTTCGCGCGATCTGGACGTGCTGTTGGGCGGCGGAGATGCCTTGGTGAGCGAAAGCGGCGCGGAGGAACTGCGCAACATTCCGCTCGCGCAGATCGCACCGGGTCGTTACCAGCCTCGCCGCCGCATCGACGAAGCAAGACTCGCCGAGCTGGCTGCTTCGATCAAGGCGCAGGGCCTGATCCAGCCGATCGTGGTGCACGGCGTCGGACGTGATCGCTACGAACTGATCGCCGGCGAGCGCCGCTGGCGCGCCGCGCAGCAGGCGGGTTTGAGCGAGATCCCCGCGGTGGTGCGAGAGGTCGCACCGCAGGCGGTGCTGGCGATGGCGCTGATCGAGAACATCCAGCGCGAGGAATTGTCGGCACTGGAGGAAGCGCAGGCATTGCATCGGCTGATCGAGGAATTCGACCTTACCCAGCAGCAGGCGGCGGACGCGGTAGGCCGCTCGCGCGCCGCGGTTTCCAATCTGCTGCGGTTGCTGGAACTGCCCGAACCAATCCGCCGCATGCTGGATCATGGCCAGGTAGAAATGGGCCATGCGCGCGCGCTGCTGCCGCTGGGCAACACGCCGCGCGCGATCGCGCTCGCGGAAAAGTGCGCGGCGGAGCAATGGTCCGTGCGCGAACTGGAGGAGCGTGTCCGGCTGGCGCAACTGGCGCCTTCTGCCAAACGTCATTCCGGCCGAAGCGTCGATCCCGACGTCGCCGCGCTGGAGCGCGAGCTCTCCGAAAAACTCGGTGCGCGCGTGCAGATCGCGCACGGCCGCGGCGGTCGCGGCAAGCTCACCGTGCATTACCACAGCGCGGACGAGCTGGAAGGCGTCTTGGAAAAGCTGCGCTGACTGAAATCCTTCCCTCCGCGCACCGGTCATGCTCAAGGTGAGTGCCAGGCAACGCCAGTTCGACGCGCTGGTCCGCGTGCACGCGGGCGATCTCTATCGCTTCGCGTATTGGCTATGCGGAGAGGACGCGCGCGCGCAGGACCTGGTACAGGAGACCCTGCTGCGCGCATGGCGCGCGCTGGGCTCGCTGCGCGACGAAGCCGCCGCCAAACCGTGGCTGCTGACGATCCTGCGCCGCGAACACGCACGCGGTTTCGAGCGCAAGCGTTTCGACCTGAGCGAGCTGGACGACGACATCGCCGACGATGCCAGCGGCATCGATCCGGAACGGGCGGGCACCGACGCGCAGGTGCGCGCCGCCATCCTGGAACTGGAGCCGAAGTACCGCGAGCCCCTGCTGATGCAGGTGCTGGGCGGTTTTTCCTGCGAAGAGATCGCGCGCGAGCTGCACTGCAAGCCGGGCGCTGTGATGACCCAATTGTTCCGTGCCCGCCAGAAATTGCGCGCCGCGCTGGACGGTGGTTCCGCACATACCAAAGAGGCCGTGCATGGACTGCCTTGAATTCCGCCGCCGCCTCGCCGCCGAACCGCGCGTGCGCGATCCGGACTTCGTGGCGCATCGCGACAGTTGCCACGCGGGTTGCACCGAAGCATGGTGGCGCGCGCAGAAGCTGGAACGGCGCATCGAAAACGCCTTGGCGGTCGACGCTCCGGGGCAACTGGCCGAACGCGTGCTGCTGGCGCAGGCCACGCAAGCGCGCGCGCGCACGCGGCTCTGGCGGTCGGGACTGGCGTTGGCGGCGTCGCTGGTACTCGCGGCGAGCATCGGAATCTTCGGCTGGAACCGCACTGCCGGTGCCGACCCGTTGCCGGCGATCAGTGTTGCGCATCTGCACGCCGAGTCCTTTGCGCTGGCCAGCACGCAGCCGATCGCGGAGAAGCTCGTGCGCGAGGAATTCGCCGCGCGCGGCCTGGCGCTGCATGCGATGCCTGCCGATGCGGTGTTCGTGCGTGATTGCGATCTCGGCTCCTATCGCACGGTGCACATGGTGTTCCGAGTCGATGGCGAGCCCGTCACCGCGATGTATTTCATCGGCCATGAGATCGCGTCCGCGCGCGAATTCGATCGCGGCGGCTGGCGAGGCCGCGAGGTGCCGATGGGCAAGGGTACGCTGCTGCTGCTCGGCGCCGACGCTCGCGGATTCGCGGCGGTGGAGCGCAGCATGGGCGATGCGTTGCAAGGGCCGGCGCGGCAGGCGGTGGGCCAGCTCTGATGGAATCGGGCACGCGCCGGCGGCTTCGGCGATAATCCGCATCGACTTCGCGAAGGTGCACTCGATGCCCGAATTGTCCGTGGTCGTGCCGGTCTACAACGAGCGCGACAACATCCCGCCGCTGCTCGACGAGATCGTCGCGGCCCTGCGCGGGCGCGTGTCGTTCGAGATCGTCTACGTGGACGATTCCAGCGATGACGATTCTCTCGAAGTGCTGAAAATCGCGCGAACCGGAATTCCGGAACTGCGCGTCGTGCGACACCTCGAGCGCAGCGGCCAGAGCACCGCCATCTGGAATGGCGTGCGCGCGGCTACCGGCGAATGGATCGCCACGCTGGACGGCGATGGCCAGAACGATCCGGCGGACATCCCGAAATTGCTGGAGGCGCGAGCGCAGGCCAATCCGAACATCAGGCTGTTCGCCGGCTGGCGCACCACGCGTCGCGACACCTTCAACAAGCGAATCTCATCGAGGATCGCCAATGGCGTGCGCTCGGCGCTCCTGCGCGACGACACGCCCGATACCGGCTGCGGCCTGAAATTGTTCGAACGCCAGACTTTCCTGCTGTTGCCGTATTTCGACCACATGCACCGCTACCTGCCCGCGCTGGTGAAACGGGCCGGCTTCGAGAGCGTCAGCGTGCCGGTCGCCCACCGCCACCGCACACGCGGCGTATCCAAATACGGAATGCTGGACCGTTTGTGGGTGGGTCTGGCGGATCTGCGCGGGGTGAGCTGGCTGATGCGGCGCGCGAAGGTGACGGCGACCGAAGAGGTTTGAACGGTTCAGCCTCGACCCTTCGCCAGCGGCAGATCCGCACGCCGCCAGGCGTCTATGCCGCCGGAGAGCACGTGCACGCGGGTGAAGCCGGCCTTGACCAGGCGGCGCGCGGCCTTCTCGGATTCGACCCCGTTGCGCGACACCACCGCGATCGGCAGTTCGCGCGCCTTCTTCAGCTCCTTGTTCTCCGGGTCGAACTGGTTCTGCGCCACGTGACGCGAGCCGGGCACGTGCGCCTTTTCGAAGTCGGCCTGCGGAGACACGTCGATCACCAGCGCGTTGTCCCGGTTGATCAGTTGCGTAAGTCCCGCCGGCGTCAGCTCCCTGAAACCGCGGAAGCGGCGCGAGCCTTCCAGTGCGATCAGCGCCAGCACGATCACCACGAAGGCGGCAATCAGCAAAGGATGGTGCGCGATGAATTGCGGAATTCGCGCGAGGATTTCGTTCATGGGCGATCGAGTGGAAAGATGGCAGGCGATTATCCGCGATATCGCCGCTGGCGGACCAGCCGGAAGGTTGCAGGGAGTTCACGGATCACCGCCTGGACGCCGTTCGGCGCCCTGAAGTGGCGTCGATCCGCGATGGAAGGAATCCTCTCATGAAAAGGATGACCTGCAGGGAATTGGGCGGAAATTGCGATCAGGAGCTGTCGGCCGGCTCATGGGGCATGGGGCGGGATGGTGAAGAACATGACCGGGCAAGTGATGGACAGGCACCCCAAGGTCGCCATGGAGATGGAGAAGGTGCACAACAGCGACCCCGAAAAATGGGGCAGGGAATGAAGTCCAAATGGGAAGACGCGCCGGAAGACTAGCGGTGTGAGGACGCCGCAGCGCATCGCCTATTGCGGTGGAGTGATGTCCGGCAGACCGCTTTCCAGCCACCAGTGTTTGGCGGCCGCATCGTATTTCCAGGTCTGGTGATCGACAATGTCGTAAGACGCCTGGCTCGACTTGACCACCAGCGTGATCTGCGCCACCTGCTGCACGGTGTTTTCGTCCACGGGTATCGGGCCGTCGCTCTGGTAGGCGCCGACTTCCACCTGGTTGTAGCGGGCCTTCGCGGCGGCATCCAGCGGATGGGCTTCGCGCACTTTGGGATCGACGAACTGCCAGGCGCTGCCGAAATCGCCGAAGCGCAGGGCCGAGCCGTATTGCCCCAGCGTTTCATCGCGAGCCAGGCTTTTGTCGTCCATTCCGAGGCTGGCGCAACCTGCTGCCAAGGCGATCACCAATCCGCAAATTGCGACGGCAATGGTTTTGCGCATGACGAACCCCTCCGGCGCCGATGGGCCGATTGTGCACCATCGCGCCGCGCGGCGCGAAGTTCATCTCAACTTGGCAACGAACGTGGCTTCGAGCGTGGCCGCGTCGCCACTTGCGGCGGTGACGACGCAACTGACTGCGATGCGCGCCTTGCCGGTGCGCGACAGCGTTTCGAAAAAGCCGGGGAATGATCCGCGTTGGGTGTAGCGCGCGGTCGCGTGCAAATCGTCCAGCAGCGGCTGCAGGTACAGCACGCTGGAGTCGCCGACGTATATGTCGCAAGCCAGGCCTCGCTCGCGCAGGTTCAGGTCCACCAGTCCCCAGGCGGTCAGCGTCATCAGCGATGCCAGGCTGCCACCGAAGGCGCAGCCCTTGTCGTTGATATTCGGCGCCAGCGGCGCGACCGCTTCGAGAGAGGCGCTGTCGTAACGCACCACGCGCAATTGCATCGCGCGCGCCAGCGGGATGTGCTCGAGAATGTAATCCTGCAGTTGTGCCGCGAGTTCGAGGTGCCGGTTCATTTGGTCAGTTTGGCGTGGCCGCGCGCGCGGGACAAGCTCGGTTAGCATCGTGGCGTGAAGAGGAAATCCGCCAAGCCCTTGC